>JAYPUG010000055.1:0-4821 GCA_038133965.1 Rhodospirillaceae bacterium
GAACGGCGAAGTCATGGGCCGTGTTGCCATTGAGCGCTACCTCGATCCAGTTGAGCGCGCCCGCGGCGGGAACGCTGCGCGGCATGACCGAGGGAGCTTCGGTGAAGTAGAGGTTGGTCACCACCAGCACAGTCGCGGGATGCTCGAACAGGCGGTCGGGCACCTTCTCGAGGCTGAGGCGCACATCCTCGAGGCTGATCTCCTTGCCGACCACCACGAACGGCACGGTCGGATAGCGCCGGTGCATGTCCCTGAGGACCTGCGACATCACCGTGCCGTCGCCGATGCCGGCATCGAACACCCGCACGGCCGGCATGCGCGGCTTGACCTGGTCGAGTTCGAGACCCACCCGTTGGGCAATGGCCCACTTCTCCGAGCAGGTGTTCACGAACATCAGATATTTCTGACGGTTGTCGTAGAAACGGAAGTTCTTCTGTTTTTCGTCCTGTCCGTCGTCCGCCTTGCCCGCGCCCGCTTTCTCGCCATCTGCCCGTTTCGGCGTCTTCTTTGTGCTCTTGCTGGAGGAACGATTTCGTGAACCTGCAGGTGCCGTCTCTGCGCCCATGTCTGCGTCTTTCCCCATGAAATCCCTCACCCGTGTCAGGGTTTTTGTCGTGACCGTACGCCCCGAGCGCAACCGTCCGACAAATTTGCCATCGTTGACCGCCATGCGCCCGAATGTGGACTCGGCCATTTCGTGGCGGCGGCAATAGGATTCGATCTCTTCGATCAGGTCGTTCATCTGGTCCATGCATCGACTCTGTCGTTTCGCGCCGGCGGTGGCAATTGAAAAATCCCAAAATAGACGTCTTTCCTAATATTGGGAAAAATCCTATTCGGCGTGCCGCCAGAATGGGCGGAATGTTGGGCTGGCAGACCGCCTTGCGATCCGGGCGGCGCGACGCTAGCGTCCGCCGAAATTTGCAGAACAGCGTGCAGGTGTGCCGTGGCCGAAATATTCGTGGCGAAGGTCGGCGAGATCGCCGACCGGGGGAGGAAGATCGTTTCCGATGGCGACCTCGAAATCGGGGTCTTCCGTCTAGGCGAGGAATACTTCGCGTGGGAGAGCAACTGCCCGCACATGGGCGGACCTGTTTGTCAGGGCCGGGTGATGAACCGTGTCATGGAGGTGCTGGACGCCGAGAAGCGCAGCCACGGTTACGAGTTCGTCGAGGAGGACGTCCATATCGTGTGCCCGTGGCACGGCTTCGAATTCAACCTGCGGACCGGCGCACATCCGGGCGAGGCGAACACGAAGCTCCGCGGTTTCGAGGTCGTCGCGAAGGACGGAGCGATCTATGTCCGCACCTGACGGTGATACCGCGTTCGAGACGCTCGCGGAGTCGGTGCAGCGGGAAGGCGACCGGCGATTGGCAGCCGGTGAAACCGCCGATGTCTCGGACCGGGACATCCAACGTCTGCTGACGACCGCGACCCGTCTATATGCACGAAAGACCGATGAGGAAGGGCGATCCTTTTCACCGGTCGCGGACGGCCATATCCTGACCGCCACGGACGTGGCCGTGACGGTGACCGCGCTTTTGCGCGCCGCCGACCTGAACCTGTTCGATCTGGCGATGTGGGCCGGCCGGCCCGGGCCCGAGGAGTGATGTGATGACGACGTATGACGGTTTCGAGCGCACCTATCCCGAGATCGACGACTGGACGGACAGCCGCGAACTCCTGGCCCGCGCCCGCCAGCAGGCGGACAGCAGGCGTTTCGACGATGTGTTCATCGTCGACATCGATTCCCATGTCAGCGACGACAAGAGCTGGCCGGAGGTGATGGAGTATATCGAGGACCCCGTGGTCCACGAGGCGGCGTCGGCCTTCGGTGACGGTTCGAAACGGGGCGCCTTCCTCAACAACACGCCGGGCCTGCAGTGGCAGAACGTCTGGGGCCGTATCCCGCACGGCCAGGGCCTCAAGGAAAAGCTCCCCGACGACGGGCTGCCGCGCGAAATCGTGCAGGCGCGGCGCTGCATCGATGCGATGGGCCTTGACTACCAGGTGCTGTTTCCAAACGCGATGCTGTTCCTGGGCATGCACCCCGTGCCGGAAATGGAGATTCACCTGGCGACGGCTTACAACCGCTGGCTCGTCGAGCGGGTGCTGCCGGAGGACCGTCGCGTCAAGGCAATGCTCTATTTGCCATTCAATTCGCCGACGGAGGCGGAAGCGACCGTGAAGCGGTTCCTCGGAAAGCCGGGGGTCGCCGGGTTCCTCGTCACCTCGTCGCGTCATAAGCCGGTGCATTCGAACGAGTACATGCGGCTCTATGCCATGCTCGAGGAGGCCGGGCAGGTGCTGGGCTTCCACACCCACCTGAACTGGCAGGACGAATACACCAAGCAGCTCAACCGTTTCATCTCGATGCACGCGATCTCGTTCGTGCTGTGCAACCTCGTCCACCTCACCAACTGGGTGATCAACGGACTGCCGGAACGGTTCCCGAAGCTGAACGTGATGTGGATCGAGAGCGGCCTCGCATGGCTCGGCTTCGTCGCCCAGCGCCTGGACCACGAGTACATGATGCGCACGTCGGAGGCGCCGCTCCTCAAGAAGCTGCCGAGCGAGTACATGCGCGACATGTTCTATACGTCCCAGCCGATGGAGCGCACGAACATGGAGCTTCTCGAGGCCACCATGAACGCGTTCAACGCTCCGACGCAGCTTCTCTACGCGTCCGACTGGCCGCATTGGGATTTCGACCTGCCTTCAACCGTCTGGGATCTGCCGTTCCTCGACGAGACGGCGAAGCGCAACATCCTGGGCTACAACGCCGCCCGCATTTTCAATCTCGAGGTCCCCGAGAAATACCGCGCGCTGGCCGCGGAGTAGGCGACGTACGCCAGACCCGTGACGCGTTGCGAGGGTGACGGCTTTGTGACGCAGCACAAATGATTCCGCTTTTCGGCGACGCGGAATCGGGTGTTAGGCTTTGTGCGTTCTTCAACTACCGAAAGGAGGTGATCCGATGTCGAGTGAGATCGTTGGCAGGATGTTCAACCCAGTGTCTCGGGCTCGGACGGCGGAGCAACCTCTTCTGACCGGCTAAGAGACGCAGGTCCTCGGACCACGGGCTGGCATGTTGCCCGCTCACGGAGCCGCCCCTCACGGGGCGGCTCTTTCCGTTTGGGAACGTGCGCCGCGCGCCTACTTGGACACGCTTACAGCCACCTCTTCGAGGATACGCACGATGTCGTCCGAGGCCGTGATCATGGCGTCGTGGCTGGTGTCCAGCACTTCCGCGCGCCATTCGCGGCGCGCGCGGTAGGCCTCGAGGTTCGCATCGAAGGTCGCGTTCCGGTAGCCGGTCGCACGGATGTAGGTGCGATTCTGGATCGCGTCGACCGCGCCGGTGATCCGCGCCCGGTCGCGGAATGTCTTGGCGGACTGGATCGTCATCTTTGCCGCAATCCAGGCCGCGTCGTCCGGGTCCGTCACGCCGATCAGGTCGGGTGCGGGCGGCGGCATCCGCCAGGCGTCGGGGTCGTTCGCCAGCTCTTCCTCGATCATCTCGCGCCGCCAGTCCGGCAGCATGTCGTTCTGCGACACGCCGTCAGCGGCAATGAACGCATTCTGATAGACCAGCGCGGCGATGCGTTCGGGCATCCTGTCGGCGACGCTCGTTGTCACCATGCCGGCATAGCTCGCCGCAACGAGGATCACGTCCGTCAGGTCTTCCCATTCGAGGACGTTGGCGATGTCGGTGATGTTCGTCTCGAGCCCGACATCGGGTGACAGCAGGTGGCTGCGTTCTCCGAACCCCGTCATCGTCGGTGTGAAGACGGTGTGTCCCGAGGCGCGCAGGCGGGGCGCGACGCGCGCCCAGCACCAGCCGCCATGCCAAGCGCCGTGAACCAGTACGAAAGTGGCCATGTCGTTCTCCGATACCGTCTCGTCAGCCTGTGTTTGCCGGGTCCCTGAAGTCGGCCGCGTGGGGGGCGTTTTGACGTGTGGGGGGGCGAATGGAAGACGCGGTCATTGTCGCGGTGCAGGGGTGAACGCACAACAGGCGGTCGCGTGAGCGAACTGGCACGGTATTCGCATATTCATTGTCGAACACGTAACAACCAGCCGATCAAGAAGAGCCATGTTGATGGAACCCCTCTCGAAATTTCGCAGCCCCGGACGAGATCTCGTCAGCACGCGCGGCCAGGAACCCGAAACGGATCGCGAAGCGCTGCGAGGTTGGATGCAGATGCTTCGAAAGGAAGCGGCAAACCTGCGCGATCAGGTTGCGCACATGAATACTGTCGCCGAAGAGGCCGAACAGCTCGCCCAGCGGATCGAACGTGCACTGGGCGCCTCCTGAACGGTAAATCTGGCACGACGGTTGCTGGGATATGTTCAGGACACCTTATTGCGTTGTGTCCTCCTCCCCCAAGAAGGCGGTGGTCCGAAAGGATCGCCGCCTTCATTGTTCCTGCGGAAGAGAGTTAATTATATATATAAAACAATATGATAATTCTGTTTCTTCGCGCATGAAGGCGACCGCCGGCGTCGCGCCTGGCGGCCGAGAGGCGGCAATGCGCGGCTCGCAGATTGAGAGCCGAATTCGCAATCTGAAACGATTGGACGCGCGAATTTCGATTCGGGACGCCTCACTCGGCGTCGGATTCGCTCCATTTCGCGCGCTTGCGATAGAGGGTCGCCGGGGATACCTCGAGATATGCGGCAGCCATCCTGACGTTTCCGTCGCACAACTCGATCGCATGTTCGATCGCGTCGCGTTCGACATCCTCGAGCGGACGAATGTCTTCGGGCGCCGTTCCCGTTATCGGCGCAATGGTCGGAGCCGTGATCGCGCCGCCCATA
>JAYPUG010000055.1:4831-9760 GCA_038133965.1 Rhodospirillaceae bacterium
CGCCCATATCACCGGCGGCGCTGCCGCCACCCGACGCGCCGCCCGGCGCCAGAGCCGCTATCTGGGGCGGAAGCTGGGCCGGCGTCACCTCGCCGCCCGGGTTCATGATCACCAGATTGCGAATGACGTTTTGCAATTCGCGAACATTTCCCGGCCATTCGTACGCGACGATGGCGGCAGCGGCACCGACACCGTGAGCTACGCCGGGGCAGCGTCGGGCGTGACGGCGAACCTGGCGACAAACTCGGCGACCGGCGACGGCACCGATGTCCTGAACAATTTCGAGAACCTGACCGGCTCCGCTAATGCCGACACGCTGACGGGGGACGCCTCCGCACTGGCCGATCAGGAAAAGACGACCGTCCGCTCGCCGTGGCGGATCACCCGCTGCTCGATGTGGTATCGCACGGCGCGGGCAAGAACCACATTCTCGAGGTCACGTCCGATACGCTCCAGGTCCTCGGGCGTGTGCGCGTGGCTCACGCGCTCGGTTTCCTGTTCGATGATCGGGCCTTCGTCGAGGTCCGGCGTGACGTAGTGCGCCGTGGCGCCGATCAGCTTCACCCCGCGCGCATGTGCCTGATGGTAGGGCTTGGCGCCCTTGAAGCCCGGCAGGAACGAGTGGTGGATGTTGATGCACCGCCCGGCCAGTTCGCCGCACATCCCGGGCGTGAGAATCTGCATGTAGCGCGCGAGCACCACCAGTTCCGCGCCCGTTTCCTCGATCAGGCCGAGAATCCGGCCTTCCTGATCGCGCTTGGTCTCGGGTGTGACCGGCAGGTGGTGATAGGGAATTCCGTAGAAGTCGGCCAGCGGCTTCTGGTCGGGATGGTTCGAGGCGACGGCGACGACCTCCATGTCCAGCGTCCCCGTGCCGGTGCGATAGAGCAGATCGTTCAGGCAGTGCCCCGGCTTCGAGACCAGGATCAGCACCTTCGGTTTTTCGCTCTGATCGTGCAGCGACCACTCCATGTCGAACCGCTTCGCGACGGGTTCGAACGCCGCCGAAAGGTTCTCGCGCGCCGGGGTGGTGCTGCCGGCACCGAACACGCAGCGCATGAAGAAGTGACCCGAAATCTCGTCATCGAACTGGCCGGATTCCAGGATGTTGCAGTCCTGCTGTGACAGGAACGTCGCCACGGCGGCAACGATGCCCATCCTGTCGGGGCAGGAGAGTTTCAGGATATAGCGCCGCTCGAAATGCTGCTTGGCATCGGGCGCGGTTGTCGCATCGCTCATGACGTGCTCGCCGGAACGTGGGCCAGGAATGAAACGGGGGTATAGGCGCGGGACGGGCTTGCGCGCAAGCGGCAGCCGCGGTCACTGCGTGGGAGGTGCCACGTCGATATTGTCGATCCAGTACTGGCGCGACAGCCAGCGCACGCCCGATGGCTTGATGCGCACGAGCCGTGTCGTCCTCCCCTCGGTGCCGCGCTGTACGCCGAGTTCGTTATAGACGTTCGAGTGAAAGCGCTCGGGCCGAAACTTGGCGGTCACCAGGACCTCGAGCTGGTCGGGGCTCCTGTCCAGTTCCGCAGCCAGCGCGTCGGAGATACGGCCCGGCCCGGTGATGTGCCCATAGGCCTGCCAGCCGATCCAGATCGCCGCGACCACGGCGATGAAGAGCACGTCACGGCGCTTGTACCAGGCCTGCCGGCGCCGTGCCGGACGGACTTCGTCGAGTTCCTGCGAAACCATATCAGGTGGGTTTCCAGACGAGGCCCCAGCGCTCGATCGTCCACTTCTCCAGCGGCACGAGGCTCCAGCGGTCTGTCGCCAGGAAGATGATCGAGATCAGGATGACACCGAGGAAGACCTCCTCGGTCTTGAACTCCTGTGCCGACACGAAAATCATGAAACCGAGTCCGCTGTCGCCACCGATCATCTCGGCCGCGATCAGGGCCCGCCAGCCAAATCCCATGGCCATGCGTCCGCCGGTGATGATCGAGGGCATGGCGCCGTGCAGATACACCTGCCGGATCGTGTCGAGGTGCGATCCACCTAGCGTGTGTACGCCCTGCACCAGAACACGCGGTACCGCGCGCACGCCCATCATCGTGTTGAAGAACAGCAGCCAGAAGACCGTGTTCAGCATGATGAAGAGCGTGGTTTCCCAGCCGACCCCGAACCAGACGACGGCGAGGGGTATCCAGGCGATGCCCGACACCGAGTTCATGAAGACGCCGATCGGTTCGAGATAGGCCGAGACCGTCCGGTTCATGCCGGCGAGGATGCCGAAGCCGATGCCCAGCGGGACGCCGACGATCGCGGCCAGGATCACGCGGCCGATCGAGGAGGTGACGTGGTTCGACAGCAGGCAGGCATTGTGCCCCTCGACCGCCGCGACGAAGCCCGGGCAGTCGCTCTGCAACCAGAAGATCGCGTCCCACACGTCGGCGAGGGGCGGGATTTCGACCGGGTCGAACCAGAAGAACACCCGGCTGTTCAGTTCCCACAGCCCGATCAGGACGATGAAGGGGATAAGGCCCAGCGTCCAGCGGCGCAGCTGGTGGCGCTGGCGCCAGAAGCGCCTCTGTACGGCAGTCGAGAATTCGGCGATGGCGGTCATCGTGTCACGAGCCCCCAGCGTTCGATGGTGTCCGCTTCGAGCGGGCGAAGGAGGTAGTGGTCGAGCAGGATCCAGGTGAACCCGATCATGGTCATTCCGAGGATGATCTGGGCCGTGTTGTCGAGCTCCTGCCCGGCGAAGATCATGTTGCCGAGCCCTGCCTGTCCGGCGAGCATCTCGCCGGCGATCACGGCGCGCCAGGCGAAGCCGATGGACAGGCGCGAACCGATCGCGACCGGAAAAAGGTCTTTGGTTTCAAACGCTCGCAAGGCCAAGACGCGCGATTGTGCGCTGCGTCATGATGCGGGAGCACCAATCATGTGCGCCCCCCGCATGAATTCGCATCCGCGAATATAACGGCCTAGCCGTTCAGCGCCTGCCAGACGCGCTGCGGGGTGACCGGCGTCTCGATTGCCTCCACGCCGAGCGGTGCCAGCGCATCGATGACGGCGTTCACGACCGTCGGCGTGCCGGCAACAGTGCCGCCTTCACCCACGCCCTTCGCACCGATCGGGTTCGACTTGCTGAACACCGGGCTGAAATCGACGTTGATGTTGGGCAGCGTGTCGGCGCGTGGGACGCCATAATCCATCAGCGAGCCCGCGATCAACTGGCCGGATTCGCGCTCGTACGCCACGTCTTCCAGCAGCGCCTGGCCGACACCCTGGGCGACGCCGCCGTGGATCTGGCCCTGCGCGAGCAGCGGGTTGATCACGGTCCCGATGTCATCGACCACCGTGTAGCGGTCGATGGTGACGGCGCCCGTGTCGGGATCGACCTCGACTTCCGCGATGTGGCAACCGTTGGGAAAGCTGGGGACCTCGGCCGCGAAGGCGCCTTCGCCGCGCAGGCCGACGCCGAGTTCCTCGGACGGCAGGTGCACCGGGATGAACGACATCTGTGCGACCTGCTTCAGCGGCATCTCCTTGTCCGTGCCCGCGACGACGAACTTGCCGTCGCCGAATTCGATGTCGGCCGCGTCGGCCTCCATGAAGTGGGCGGCGAACTTCTTGCCCTTTTCGATCACGTCGTTGGCAGCGGCCTGAAGCGCGCTGCCGCCGACCATCATCGAGCGCGAGGCGTAGGTGCCGCGGCCGATGGCGACCTCGTCCGTGTCGGCCTGCGACAGGCGGATATCCTCAAGCGGCACGCTCAGCCACTCCGACACCATCTGCGCGAAGGTCGTCTCGTGGCCCTGGCCGTGGGACAGCAGGCCGGAGATGATCGTCACCGTGCCGCTGGGGTCGAAGCGGATCTCCATCCGGTCGTTGAAGATGCCGGTGTTGTCCACGTAATAGACGAGCCCGCGCCCGCGCCGCAGGCCCTTCGCCTCGGTTTCCCTGGTGCGTGCGTCATAGCCGTCCCAGTCGGCGAGCCCGCGCGCCTTCTCCAGCGCGGTCGCATAGTCGCCCGTGTCGTAGGTCCAGCCGGTCTGCGTCGCGTGGGGCATCTCGTCCGGCGTGATGAAGTTGATCCGGCGGAGTTCGGCCCGGTCGATGCCGGTTTCGCGTGCGGCTTTGTCGATCAGCCGTTCCATGATGTACACGGCCTCGGGGCGTCCCGCACCGCGGTAGGGGACCGTCGGCGAGGTGTTGGTGAACACCGCCTTGTTGATGACGTCGACGGCCGGGACGTTATAGACGGTCGGCGCCAGCTTGACGGCGAACAGTACAGGCACCGCGCCGGCGCCGATCACATAGGCGCCGACATTGTGCAGCGCGGTCCAGCGCAGGCCGACGAACTTCCCGTTCTCGTCCAGGGCGAGCTCGGCCTCGACGGTCTGGTCGCGGCCGTGGCCGTCGCCCAGCATCGTCTCGCTGCGCGTCGCGATCCACTTCACCGGCCGGCCGATGCGCTTGCATGCCCAGGCGACAATAGCCTCCTCGGGATAGACGTGCCCCTTCATGCCGAAGCCGCCGCCCACGTCGCGCGCCACCACGCGGATCATGCTCTCGGGCACCTTGAGGTTCTGCTGCGCCAGTCCCTGGCGGATGCCGTGCACGTTCTGGGTGCTGGTGTAGAAGGTGAGGCGGCCCGTGCTGGTGTCGAACTCGCCCAGGCAACCGCGCGGCTCCATGGTCATAGCATCGAGCCGGTTGTTGTGCAGCTTCAGCGTCGTGACATGGTGCGCGTTCTTGATGGCCGCGTCGGCTGCGTCGGCATTGCCGAGGCGCAGCGTGAAGCTGACGTTGTTTTCCGCTTGCTCGTGGACCAACGGCGCCCCGTCGGCGATCGCGTCCGACGCCATGACGGTGGCGGGCAGGACGCCATAGTCGATGGAGACCAGTTCCACGGCGTCGCGCGCCTGGTCCTCGGTCTCGGCGATGACGACGGCGACACGCTCGCCGACGAAACGTGCA
>JAYPUG010000056.1:0-9715 GCA_038133965.1 Rhodospirillaceae bacterium
GTTCGTGACCTTCGCGGACGGTTCATTCCACGAACTCGATGCGATCTCACATTCGCAGCCGGTTGTGACGGCGATTCGCACCGCGATCCTCGACGACAGCAGCACCGTTTACGCCGTCTATGGCCTGGCAGACGGCACGATTCTCGCTGTCCGGCCAGTGGGAGATCGGTAGGGCGCGGCGAGTCGTTCGATAAGGTCGTCGACACGAGATGACGGGGGCGATTGCGGGTGCCTTCGAGTTTTTCTCCCATGACACGAAACAGGCGCTTTTGCCCTATTTCCGGGCGTACCGTTGCCCGAAGGCCCCAAACCGGCTAAACCCCGCGCGGTCATGACGGATTCGAGCGAAAACAACGCGCTTCTGCCTGCCGGGCTCCACGATCTCCTGCCGCCACGTGCGGCCCAGGAGGCCGGGATCATTGCGGCGATCATGGACGTGTTCGAATCGTGCGGCTACGAGCAGGTGAAGCCGCCGCTCGTCGAGTTTGAAAGCACTCTCGCCGGATCCGGCACGAACGGCAGCGGCAGCCTCGCGGGACAGATGTTCCGGCTGATGGACCCCGTGAGCCAGCGCATGATGGCCGTTCGCGCCGATATCACGCTTCAGGTGGCGCGCATTGCCGAAAGCCGACTGCGGGATGCGCCGCGTCCCTTGCGCCTGTCCTATGCCGGTCAGATTCTGCGCGTGCGGGGCAGTCAGTTGCGTCCGGAACGGCAGTTTGCGCAGGCAGGTGTCGAACTCGTCGGGACACCCGATGTCGGTGCTGACGTGGAAGTGATCACGCTCGCTGTTGATGCCTTGCGTGCAGGGGGGATCGACCAGCCGACCGTCGACCTGAATTCGCCGGCGCTCGTCGCAAACGTTCTGTCCGAGATCGAACTCGATGCGCAGACGGTTGCAGATCTCAGGGCCGCGCTCGACAGGAAGGATGCCGGCGCGACGCGCGACATGCTGCGTGCGCACGGTGTGGCCTATTCCGATGCTGCGAAGGCGCTGTGCGCGATGATCGAGTCTGTCGGCTCGGCCGACGAGGTGATCGGGGAGTTGCGCGAGATCGCGTTGCCCGAGAATGCGCGCGCGGAGGTGGTGCGGCTCGGCGAGGTGATCGAGGGCGTGCGCACTGCCATTCCGGGCCTGCCTCTGACGCTCGATCCCGTCGAGTATCGCGGTTTCGAGTATCAGACGGGTGTCAGCTTTACGCTGTTTGCCGAAGGGGTGCGCGGCGAACTGGGGCGCGGCGGACGCTACATCACCGATGTTGGCGAAGCGGCGACGGGCGTGTCGCTCTACATGGATTCGATCATGCGTGCGGCACCTGAGCCCGAAAACGCCCGGCGCCTTTATCTGCCGCATGGTACGCCCTTCGCCGAGGGCCAAGCCCTGCGGACCGAGGGCTGGATCACCGTGGCGGCACTGTCCGAAGCGGCCGACGATCTTGCGGATGCACGCCGGCTCGGATGTACCCACATCCTCCGGGCGGGGGCACCTGCCGCGCTGGGCGCGGCGACGGATTGACGGAGCGGTTCGATGGCGAATGTCGCAGTGGTCGGGTCCCAGTGGGGCGACGAGGGCAAGGGCAAGATTGTCGATTGGCTGTCCGAGCGGGCGGATGTCGTCGTTCGGTTCCAGGGAGGCCACAATGCCGGCCACACGCTCGTCATCGGTGACAAGACCTACAAGCTAAGCCTGCTTCCCTCGGGAGTGGTTCGGCCGGACAAGGTCAGCATCATCGGCAACGGTGTGGTCGTCGATCCCTGGGCGCTTCTGGGCGAGATTGATGGGATTGCCGAAATGGGGGTCGAGATCACCCCCGATACGCTTAAGCTTGCCGACAATGCGAGCCTGATACTTCCCCTGCACCCCTACCTCGATCGCGCGATCGAGGAAGCGCGGGGTGCGGACAAGATCGGGACGACGGGCCGGGGTATCGGACCTGCCTACGAAGACAAGGTCGCGCGCCGTGCCATCCGGGTCTGCGACCTTGCGGATCGGGCCGTGCTCGAACAGCGGGTGGATCACCTCCTGTTTCACCACAATGCGCTGCTGCGCGGTCTCGGTGCAGACGAGGTGGACCGCGCCGACCTGCTGGCCAGGATCGACGAGGTGGCCGATCGCCTGCTTGCCTACGCGGCACCGGTCTGGGAGTGGCTTGACGATGCGCGGCGCGATGGCCGACGTATCCTCTTCGAGGGTGCGCAGGGTGCGATGCTCGATGTCGATCACGGCACCTATCCCTACGTGACCTCGTCGAACACGGTGGCAGGACAGGCCGCTGCCGGGTCGGGCGTGGCGCCGGGCGCAATCGGCTATGTGCTGGGCATCACCAAGGCCTATACCACCCGTGTGGGCAGCGGGCCCTTTCCAAGCGAGCAGACGAACGAAGTCGGCGAGAGGCTGGGCGAGCGGGGCCGCGAGTTCGGAACCGTCACCGGCCGCAAACGGCGGTGTGGCTGGTTCGATGCGGTGATGGTCCGCCAGGCAATCCGCGTGGGCGGAATCAACGGGATCGCACTGACCAAGCTCGACGTGCTCGACGGTTTCGAGGAAATCAAGGTCTGCGTCGGCTACACCGTTGATGGAACTGTGGTTTCGCGGTTCCCCGCGGGAATATCCGACCAGGCGCGCGTCGAGCCCGTTTACGAGACAATGGACGGCTGGGATTCCAGTACGGCAGGTGCGCGAAGCTGGGCCGACCTGCCAGCAACCGCTGTGAAGTATGTGCGCCGTATCGAGGAACTGATCGAAGCCCCGGTCGCGCTGCTTTCGACCAGTCCCGAGAGGCTCGATACCATCCTCGTCCGCGACCCCTTCGCCGACTGAACGCGTTAACCATCTGTTACGTCTGACCGACCTAAAGTGCCGCGATTGCGGCCATTGTGGCCGTGTGCGCATAGCGAAACCGATGGACGGTCATGAGCGAAGCGTCGATCATTGCTGACGACGAACTTCCGGATTCAGCGGGGGAAGCAACTCCGTCTGCCGCTTCGCTGGGTGGGGGCGAGGTGCTTTTTGCCGACCGCTACCGGATTCTACCGGATGTCGTCCTTCCGCACCTGAGCACGTCGTCCGCCCGCGCCTATCTGACTGTCGATTCGAGCGATTCGAAGAATGAGATGTATGCGCTGGTGCTCGACCGCTCTGTGCCGGCACGCGGTAACTCCCTTGTGTCCGTGAAGAGTATTCCGCATGACGGGATCACCAAGCCCGTGCGCTGGGGCCGGGCTGACTGGGTATCTTCCGGGCACGAAGAGATCGTGATTGTCTTCAATCAGCCGCCTGGCGATCCCCTGATGCCGTCGCTCGATGCAACGATCCGCGCTTGGACTGCGCGCGAGATCAGGCGGGATTTCCTTGAGCCTGTTCTGGATGCCTTGAAGCGTATGCACGAAGAACGGCTGACCCACCGCGGCATACGGCCAACCAACCTGTTCCGTCGCATCAGCGACGGAACTGTCGTGCTTGGCCAGGCCTATTCGGCTCCGGCCGGGTTCGATCAGCCTGCGATGTTCGAGCCGATCGAGCGCGCCATGTGTCCGCCTATGGCGCGGGGCACCGGCGACATGTCGGACGAACTTTTTGCGATCGGCGTGACAATAATGGTGCTTGCGCTTGGCCGGAACCCGGTCGCAGGCGTCGGAGACGACGAACTGCTTGCGCGCCGTATCGAGGTAGGTAGCTACAACGCGATGGTCGGGGACAACAAGCTCAGTCCCGAACTGGCGCCCGTTGTTCGCGCGCTTATGCGTGACGAGGATCACGAGCGCTGGAACATCAACGATCTGTTTGGCTGGGTCCAGAGCGGGCGGGTGAACCCTTCGCAACCCATGCCGGGGGTGAGAGCAGACCGGCCGTTCGAGTTCAACGGCCGACGGGCCGTAAATGCACGGGAACTCGCGTGCGCTCTGGCCTCGTACTGGACCGAGGCGGCCAAGATCGTGAGCACCGAATCGGTCGTACGCTGGGTGGACCGGAGTCTCAAGGACAGGGATCTGGCGAAGGAAATCTCGGAGTGTGCATCGTCGGGCGGCGGCGGTCCGCGCAACATGACTGACGATGTCAAACTGTCCCGGGTTCTGACGGCACTCGATCCCACTGGGCCGATCCGGTTTCGCGGACTGACAGTCATGCCGGACGGTTTTGCGTCCGCCGTTGTCATGTCGGTGGGAAACAAGTCTTTGACCGCAGACTTTACCGCGATGATCAACGGCAAGATGATGGCGTTCTGGCATGAGAGCCAACCGCGGCCGAAAACATGGATGGTGACCGCAAGCGAGGTTGCCGAAAAAATCTCGGTTTTCCTTGCCGATCGCGGCGCCGGATTCTCGATTGAACGATGTGCCTATGAGCTCAACCCGTTCCTTCCGTGTCTGAGTCCCATGCTTGGACAACGCTGCCCGACTCAGCCTCGCGAGATGCTCGATGCCATGGAGATCGCGGCCGAAGATGGTGAGCTGCTGTTCGACAGGCATGTGGCGGCATTTCTTGGTGCACGGATTACCGGCAGCATCGACCGTGAACTGGGGGAGTATGCCCGGGCACCGAACGAAACCGTGCGACGTCTGGCGCAGCTGCATCTTCTGGCGTTTGTCCAGAGCAAGAACAGCTCTACCGCCACAAAGAACCTCTACAGCCTGTTTTTCGAGAGCTTGCGCTCCATCCTGGACGACTACAAAAACGCACAGCTGCGCAACCAGCTTCTCAAGGATGCCCGGCGCGCAGAGTCGCGCGGCAGTCTCAATGATCTGGTGCGGATCATCGACAACGCCAAGAATCGTCGCTGGGATGAACGTGGGTTCGAGGCGGCATGTGTACGACATGCGGCTATCGACGCGGAGATTCTTCGGCTTGAGAAGGATGAAAAGTTACTCCAGCGCCAGGCGAACCGGCTTGGGCGCCAGATTGCCGCGAACGTTGCGAGTGTCATAGCCATACTTGTTCTCGGCGCTCTCGTGATCACACGAATGGGTTAGCCAATGGCCAAGTCGAAGACAGCAAAGGGCAAAACGGGAAAGAAGTCCGATGCCAAGGCAGGGAAGCGCGCACCCGTGCGTGCGGGCAGTGCCTACATCTATTCGGTGGTCGGGCTGATTCTTGTCGGCCTTATGATGTTTGCGACGCCGGCATTCCTGCTTTTCATGGTGGGGGTCGTGCCGGCCATGGTCGCAGTCGTCGTCGATCGCGAGCCGGGCCGCAACGCGACCCTGGCGGTGTGTGCGACGAATGTTGCAGGTGTGGCGCCGTTCGTGGTTGAGCTCGTGATATCCGGTGCAACCATGTCACATGCACTTTCGATGATGAGTGACGTGTTCGTCCTGGCGGTCATGTATGGGACCGCCGCACGTGGCTGGGGTCTCGTGCTCGGAATGCCGAAAGTGGCGGCCGTGTATATCAACGTGACAAACGAAGCTCGTGTGCAGGCATTGCGCCGGGAACAAAAGCGTCTCGTCGATGAATGGGGAGCAGGTGTGACAGAAGGTCCGCCAGCCTGATCGCGTTTATCCTGCTTCAGCCGGAAACTTCCGGCGCCGCTACCTGTTGCTCGATCGCAAGGTTCTTCATCGCCTTCTGCAGTTTCTCGAATGCGCGAACCTCGATCTGGCGCACGCGTTCGCGGCTGATGTCGTACTCCTGCGAGAGATCCTCGAGCGTCACCGGGTCTTCTTTCAGGCGACGTTCGGTCAGGATGTGGCGCTCGCGTTCGTTTAGCGCTTCCATTGCCTGACCGAGCAGGTCGCGTCGTTTCTCAAGCTCGTCCTGCTCGACCAGTTCCGCTTCCTGCGATTCGCTTTCATCGACTAGCCAGTCCATCCATTCGCCGTCCCCGTCGCCGTCCTTGCGCAGCGGGGCGTTGAGCGAACCGTCCGGGCCGGCGAGGCGGCGGTTCATCATCACCACATCGTTTTCGGAAACACTCAGTTCCCGGGCTATATGCTCGACCTGCTCGGGCGGCAGATCACCCTCGTCGAATGCCTTGAGCTTGCCCTTCATGCGCCGCAGGTTGAAGAAGAGCTTCTTCTGCGCCGCTGTCGTGCCCATTTTCACGAGGCTCCACGAGTGCAGGATGTATTCCTGCATTGCCGCGCGGATCCACCACATGGCATAGGTCGCGAGTCGGAAGCCGCGGTCGGGATCGAACTTCTTGACCGCCTGCATCAGTCCCACGTTGCCCTCTGAAATGAGCTCGGCGACCGGCAGGCCGTAGCCGCGGTAGCCCATGGCAATCTTGGCGACCAGGCGCAGGTGGCTGGTCACCAGCTGATGGGCGGCGTCCACGTCGTCGTGTTCCTGCCAGCGCTTGGCCAGCATGAACTCCTGTTCGGGCTCCAGCATCGGAAACTTGCGAATTTCCTGGAGGTAGCGCGACAGGTTGCCTTCCGGCGTGAGCGAGGGAAGCTGCGGCGATGCCATTGAAATCGTCTCCCGAGCCGTGTTGAACGTGGATCGGCAGTCCTAAGGCGATCCGATGAACAAACTATTGCCTACAAATATGGTGATTTCGTGCCCGAGCGCAATAGATTAGATAAATTCTAAATTATTGACCAACGCGGCCATGTCCTGTGGAAATTCTGTTTCGAATTCAATGGGTTGACTTGTTTTCGGATGAACGAACCCGAGATTGAATGCATGCAGGGCTTGCCGGGGAAAGCGGGCGACGGCCTCTGCGGCTGCGGCGTTGCGTGCCGTGAGCACGCGTCGTTGACCGGCCGCGCGGCCGTAGGCGGGGTCGCCCAGGATCGCGTGTCCGATGTGGTTCAGGTGCACGCGAATCTGGTGGGTGCGTCCGGTTTCGAGCCGGCACTCGATGAGGCTCGCGATGTCGGTACCGTAGACGCGCATCGTCCGGTAGCGCGTGGCCGCCGGTTTGCCGCCGCGCGCGACTACCGCCATCTTCTTGCGGTTGCGCGGATTGCGGCCGATGGCGCCCTCGATCCGCCCCTCGGGCGGGACGGGGCGTCCCCACACGAGCGCGCGATAGGCGCGCGAAACCGTACGGGCGGAAAACTGGGCGACGAGGCTTTCGTGGGCTGCCGCCGTCTTCGCGGCGACCATGACGCCGCTTGTGTCCTTGTCGAGCCGGTGGACAATGCCGGGCCGGCGTACACCGCCGATGCCCGTGAGTCCGTCACCGCAATGTGCGATCAGCGCGTTGACGAGCGTGCGGTCGGGGTTGCCCGGCGCGGGATGGACGACGAGGCCCGCCGGCTTGTCAATCACGATCAGCTCCGCATCCTCGTAGAGGATGTCGAGCGGGATTGACTGCGCTTGCGGTGTTGCGGGGATGGCTGCGGGAACCGTGACCTCGAACCGGTCGCCGGCAGCCACCTTGAGCGCGGGCTGGCGCACCGTTTCGCCGTTGCGCGTGACGTGGCCGTCTGCGATCAACCCCTTCAGCCGCGAACGCGACAGTTCGGTGAGCGCTTCGGCGAGAACGCGGTCGATCCGCTGTCCGGCCTGGTGGGACGAGGCCTCGACATGTGCGCGCGTTGCGTTGTCTTTTTGCGTCATGGCCTTAGACTGCCGCGCGAGCCGCGGGAGAGAGTTGTGGGCGCAAAGGCCTTACGCACGATTGTGATCGTTCTTGGCATTCTGATCCTGGCCGCCTTTGCGGCGGTGATTTGGGGCATTGTCAACGCCACGGACGAAGACGGCAACGCCGCATTGGACGCATTTCCCGATGCAATTGCGCTAGGGCTTCCGTCGCCGCAGTGCCGGATCGTCGGCGCCGACAGCGAGGACGGCCTGTTGTACGTGGTGACCGACGGTCCCGCGGACCTGCCCGAGTGTAACCGCGTGATGATCGTCGATCCGGCAAGCGGGCGCGTCGCAACCGCGGTGCGCCCGTGAGTTCCGGACCTGCCGCGAACCCGCCGGCCAACTTCGCGAGCGACAATGTCGCGGGAGCGCTGCCGGAGGTGATCGCGGCGCTCAACGAGGCGGCCGCGGCCTCGGCGATGCCCTATGGCAACGACCCCTGGACCGAGCGGGTCTCCGCGCGCTTTGCCGAGATCTTCGAGTGTGAGCTGGACGTGTTTCCTGTGGCCACGGGCACGGCGGCCAACGCGCTGGCGCTTTCTGCCCTGTGTCCGCCCTTCGGGACCGTCCTCTGTCATCCATCAAGCCACGCCAACACCGACGAGTGCGGCGCGCCCGAGTTCTATACGGGCGGGGCCAAGCTGACCTTGGTGGAGGGGCCCGACGGCAAGATCGCGCCGGATGCGCTCGAACGCGCGCTCGGCGCCGCCCGGCCGCACGGCGTCCACAACATGCCGCCGGCTGCCATCACCATCACCCAGGAAACCGAGGCGGGCAGCGTCTATTCGGCCGACGAGATCGAGGCAATCGCGGCGCTCGCCCGCAGTCACGACATCGCGCTCCACATGGACGGGGCACGGTTCGCCAATGCGCTTGCCGCGCTCGGGTGCAGCGCCGCCGACGCGACGTGGCGGCGGGGGATCGACGTGCTTTCGTTTGGCGCCACCAAGGGCGGCGCCATGGCGGCCGAGGCGGTCGTCTTCTTTCGGCGCGATCTGGCGATGCACTTCGGCGAGCGGCGCAAGCGCGGCGGGCACCTCGTGTCGAAGATGCGGTTTGTCTCGGCCCAGCTCGAGGGGTACTTCGCGAACGATGCCTGGCTGCGCGCGGCCCGTGCGGCGAATGCCGGCGCGGCCCGGCTCGCAGCGGGGCTCGATGCCATCAGCGGCGTTGCGCTCGTGCGGCCCGTCGAGGCGAACATCGTCTTCGCGCGCCTGCCCGTCGGGGTGCTCGACCGCCTCGAGGCAGACGGCTTCGGGTTCTACAGGGCGGGCACGGACGGGACCGCCCGGCTGGTGGTCCCGTGGAGCGTGACCGACACCGCGATCGACGGGTTCGTCGCCGCAGTCGGCCGGCATGTCGAAGCGGTGGCTTGAAAAGGCTGCATGCTTCGGGTATTTCCTCCTGCCCGTTCAAAACGGTCACCAGCGTCCCCTTCGTCTAGTGGCCTAGGACGCTGGCCTCTCACGCCGGAAACAGGGGTTCGACTCCCCTAGGGGACGCCAGCTTTTCCGTAATTCGATTCTGTTCCACGTTGCGCCTGCGGCGTGCCTGCGTCCGGCGTTGGCCCCCGGCGGCCACGCACCGAATATGGAAAAACCCCTATTGCGGGTGTTTTGCCTTCCATTAAACAATCATAAGAAGAATTGAAATATCTACAACCCATGAGGGAGCAACATTCCGTTGTTCGTGTTTTGGGGAATCGGATGACTCAGGTTCTTACGTTCCGGCCGCCCGAAGTCGTTGCTTTCGACCACAAGTTCTTCGGGACGTTTGAAGACGCCTATTTCCGGCTCGATTCGAACGATGCCCTACCCGTATTCACGTTCGATCTGGGACAGCAGACGGTTGCCCTGCCGTTCGGTGGTATCAAGCGGGAGTTCGCGATACAGGAATATGCATCCGACGGTGTGATGCTGAACACGGTCGCGCGTTCGTTGCATTTCGTCTCGATACTGCGCCCAGGTGATCCTGTTCCGCCCGAAGTGCTCACAGGTGATGCCTCGTAGGAGCCCGGTTCCTCGCACCAGGAGGCCGCGCGGCGCGCGCTTTCCGGACGGCTTGTCGCCTGGAATCTGGGCCAGGATGCTCCGACAGGCGATCCCGCCCTGTTCGAGCGCTACGTTCGGGAGCACGTAAAGGACGAAGCGGTACGGTCTGCGCTGTTGCGCAGGAGTGTGG
>JAYPUG010000057.1:0-9709 GCA_038133965.1 Rhodospirillaceae bacterium
CAGCTTCGGGATCGACCTAGAACGACAAGGATATCCGCACCCCCTCCTCCGGCGTGCCGGGGATGGGGTCATGGGTGCTGGAATGGCCGGCCTCACCCGCCGGCAACGTGCGCAACGCGGCAATCATCCGCGCTTCGGAATAGTCGAAATAGTGCGTGGCGAATGCGTCGAGCCGGTCCCAGCCGATCTCCTCGCCCAGCGCTGTCAACTCGCGCTCGCCGATGCGCGCCGCGCCGATCATCGCCAGATAATCGCCCCACCACTGGTCGGGCACCCGGATGCGCAGCCGGCACATCCGCACGATGTCCTCGATGTTCCGGTAGTCGCGCTGGATGCGCACGGCGGGGAACATCAGCGCACCCTCCTCGTAAACGTCGCGGGCGCGCGCGTGATAGGTCGTCGGGATCGAGTTGCCGATGTCGGCCTGATGCGCCTTGGCCTCGAGCGTGAACCGGTGCCGTCCGGCATCGTCGATCACTGGCACCAGGATCGTGTGGTCGGCCGGGTGCGAGCAGCCGTGATAGGGCGAGTTGTGCAGGAAGGCATCACCGCGCCGGAGTTCGGGATGAAACTCTGCCATCGACCGCGCCATGATATCGGGGCCCGACAGCACGTGGATCGGCAGGCTCTCGGTCGCGGTCAGAAGCTGATGGTCGGCCGTGACGATGCAGCACGAGAAGTCGCGCGCCATGTTGAGCACGCCCGAACGGCCCGTGCGCAGCAGGGTGTTCGCCATCTTCTTGACGATACCGTCGAGCCGGTTCGACAGAAGCGCCAGTTCGACGCCGTCGAAACCGGCATCGCCGTTCGCGGCCCCAGCTTCGGTCATCACCCCGTCATCTCCGCCCGCCGCGCCGCGGTGGCCGCTTCATCGACGGCTCCGTTGGCGTCGAGTTCGACCCCGTACACCTCGCGCGCACGCGCGGGCGAGACATAGCCCTCCATCACGTCGTGCGCGACCGTCTCGGGCGTCCGATCGGTCGGCGCGCCATAGCCGCCACCGCCGCACGACTGTGAACCGATAAGCTCGCCCGCAACCAGGTTCACCACCGCACAGTTGGGCAGTTCCTCACGCTCGCCATTGCGCGTGATCTTGAACTGGTCCGAGGTCGCGCCGCCGAGCCCCCCGCGCACGCCCTTGGCCCCGTTGATGCCGCCATCGCTCACATAGGCGACATCCAGGCTGCCCAGCCGCGGCCCGAACTCCGTATATGCCGCACGCGCGCCGCAAAACCGGCCCGCGCCCTCCGTGTCCGGGGCGAAAGTGCGCACCTTCACGTAAATCGGCTGGCGCAGCTCGTCGAGTTCGATCGAGTCCTGATAACAGAGACCGCCGTTGCCGACATGGCAGATCGATTGCCAGCAATCGGCCTCCGGTGCGCCGGCGCCCCCCGTAAGCCCCAGGAACACCTGGTTCACGAACGGCTCTCCCTTCGCCTCGTCGAAGCCCGAGACGACGCCCACCGCGGGCGGAATGATCGCACCGCACTCGGCCAACCCGTACCCGTCCGCAATCTCCGCCATCGCGGCCTGGGTCGGGTTCGAGACCCTGTCTGCGATGTTGGTCGTCGCAGCCGAACACGAAGTCGGGTGGCGGGGAATCCCGCAGACAGAGTTTTCCTTGAGCAGCACCTCGATCCGACGGAACGACCCGGCATTCTTTGGCACCGTGTGGTCGATGGAGTTGAACACCCCCACCATCGCCGCGGTCCGTGCGCAGGCCTCGGACAGGTTGAGCCCGCAAGGCTGCGCATCGGGATTGTCCAACAGGTCGACCGTCACCTTTGCGGCCTCGGGATCCACCGTGACCGTGCTGGTGATGGTGATTCCGTCCTCGGGGGTGCCCGGGATCGCATCGTGGGTCGATTGCCGCGTCGCCGATCCGGCGGGGAGCTGTCGAATGGCACCGACCATCCGTTCTTCCGAATAGTCGAACCACTGCTCGTTGAATGCCTCGAGCGTGTCCCAGCCCACCTCCTCGCCCAGCGCGAGCAGTTCGCGCTCGCCGATGCGCGCGGCGCCCATCATGGCGAGGTAGTCGCCCCACCACTGGTCCGGAACGCGAATGCGCAACTGGCACATCCGCACGATGTCCATGTTGTGCTCGTAGTTCTCCTGAACCCTGACGGCCGGGAAGATCAGCGCGCCTTCCTCGTAAACGTCGCGGGCGGTGCCGTGATAGGTGGTCGGGATCGAGTTGCCGATATCGGCCTGGTGTGCCTTTGCCGCCACCGTGTAGCGGTGGACACCGTCATCGTCGATCACGGGCACCAGGATCGTATGGTCGGCGGGATGCGAACAGCCGTGATAGGGCGAGTTGTGCAGGAAGGCATCGCCGCGCTTCAGATCGGGATGATATTCGCGCATCGTCTGCGCCATCATGTCGGGACCAGACAGGACGTGGATCGGCAGGCTCTCCGCCACGGCCGCCAGCTCGTTGTCCGCCGTCAGGATGCAGCACGAGAAGTCGCGCGCGATGTTGAGCACGCCCGAACGGCCCGTGCGCATGAGCGTGTTGCCCATCTTGCGGGAGACGCCTTCGAGCCGGTTCGAAAGCAGGGCCAGCTGGACGCCGTCGATTTTCTGAATAGCCATGTTCGCCCCCTTCTCAGGCCGTGCCCGGGTCGATCGAGACGCTGCCCGACGCACGCCGCTCCGCCGTTGCACCCGGGTTGACCACGACCGTCGTGAAAGGGGATTCGATGATCGCCGGGCCGGCGAGCGTCTCGCCGACCTTCATCGCCTCGAACCGTCGCACGGTGGCGTCCACATGGCCCGTCTCCGCGAAATAGACCTGGCGAGTCCCGTCAACGGAGGTCCTGAATTCGCGCTCGGCGAGCGAGGCGCTTTCGCTTTCGCGCAGGCGGCATTTTACCGACGCGGTCCAGCCGACAACCTCGATCCCGGACCTCGGATCGTTGATGGCGAAGATCTCCTCGTGGACCCTGTGGAAGTCCTCGACGAGTGCGGCGACATCCGCGTCCGACGTGAAGCGCGGCTGGCGCAGCGGCACCTCGATTTCCCAGACCTGTTCGGGATATCGTGCCTCGGCGAAGAACTCGATCGTCTGGTCGATGGAGCCCTGCCCAGGCCCGTCGATGAAGGCGTTACAGCTTGCCTCGAGCGCATCGAGGACGCGGTTCACGCCCTCGGCGTCGAACGTTTCGGACTTGGCGAAGAAGGTTCGCGTGTACTGCGAATGCAGGTCCGACATCATCGCCCCGGCCGCGCTCAGGGCCGCGCCGACTTCCGGAATGACCACGCGCGCCGAACCCAGCCGGCGGGCAATCGAGGTCGAGTTCAGTCCCGCCGCGCCGCCACCGCCGATCAGAATCGCCTCGCGCGGGTCGATCCCCTGATTGACCGTGATGTCCACGATCGCCTGGACCATGTTCTCCGTCGCGATCTGGATGATCGCCGCAGCCGCCTCCTCCAGCGACAGGTTCATCGGACCCGCCACATCGCGCTCGATCGCGGCCCGTGCCGCCGGACCGTCGAGCGCCATCGTCCCGCCAAGGAAGAATTCGGGATCGAGATAACCGAGCACGAGCGAGGCATCCGTGACCGTTGGCTTGTCGCCGCCCTGCGCGTAACAGGCCGGCCCCGGTACCGCGCCCGCGCTTTGCGGGCCGACATGCAGCATCCCGCCATCGTCCACCCAGGCAATCGAGCCGCCGCCCGCGCCGATGGACTTCACATCGACGGACGGAAAGCCGGTCATGTGACCGCGATAGGGTTGGCCGATCCAGGTCTCGCGCGTCCACGGGATGCGCCCCCGCCGCACCAGCGATACGTCGTAGGTCGTCCCGCCCGTGTCCGCGATCACGGCCGTATCGGACCCCTCATCCTCGCGCGCGAAGTATCGTCCCGACACGGGCGCCATCGAGGGACCGGAATTGATCAGGTGAATGGGCTGCTCCGCGATGTCCGTCGCGTCCATCATGCCGCCCTGGGACGTGACGATCAGGACGCGCCCGCCGAAGCCCGCGTCCGACAACCGCCCGGTCAGGTTGCGCATGTAGGCGCTCATCAACGGTTTCAGCGACGCGTCGATCGCCGCCGACGAAGCGCGCCGGTATTCGCGCAGCGCCGGGTTCAGCACATGGGAGAGCGTATAGGGCACATCTGGCAGGTGCTCGGCGATCAGCTCGCCCACCCGGTCCTCATGGGCGGGGTTGATGATCGACCAGAGAAGGCAGACGGCAATCGACTCCACTTCCTTTTCGCGAAGTTCCTCCAGTATGGAGATCACACGTCCTTCATCGAGCGGCCGCATCTCCGACGCATCCGCGAGAATGCGCCCCGGCACTTCATAGGACAGCGCGCGCGGGATGTAGGGCTGGGGATACGGCACCGTGAAATTGAACGGCTCCATCCGTCCGCCTTCGCGATAGACGAGGATGTCGCGGTGCCCCTCGGTGGTGAGGAACGCCGTCCGGGCGGTGTTTCCCGTCACGATGGCGTTGATGGCGTGGGTGGTGCCGTGGATGAAGAGTTCTCCACGCCCCAGGAAGGCCGACAGGTCTTCGCCGAAATCGTCCGCCGCGAGCTGAAGGCTGTCGAGCACGCCGCGGATGGGATCGGAAGGCGTGGTCGAGGCCTTGTACATGTGAAGGCCGTTGTCGTCGTCCTCGACGATCAGGTCGGTGAAGGTGCCACCGGTATCGACAGCGAAACGCATGCTTCCCCCCGTCTTCGGGAAGCCACGACGCCAGGTTCCGCCGACCGATCCCGAACAAAACATTCGAGGGGAAAGACTAGCAGCCCGACGTGCGCGGACCAATCGCCGCCGTCACCCATCGTGACGCATGCCGACGATCAGGCGCCGAGAAACTCCAGTACGCTTTTCACGAACACTTCGCGCGCCTGTATCTGCGGGCAATGACCGCAGTCGGGTATCTCGACCAGCTGCGCACCTGGAATACCCTGATGCAATGCATAGGACAGATCGGGCGGCGTCGTTGCGTCGTCGAGGCCGATCATGACGAGGGTCTCGTTCGCGATCGATCCGATCTCGTCGGCCATCTCGACATTGGCCAGCGCGCGGGCCGTGGCGGCGAACGCCGTCGGCACGCATGTCGCCAGCGCCGCCTTGCGTTCCGCGATCACGTCCGGGTTGGCGGCGATATAGGGCTCGGGGAACATCCGCAGCATCGCGGCATCGAGCACCGCCTCCATGCCCTCGGCCTCGACCTTGTCGGCGAGAATCTGCAGCGGTTTCTTGGCCGCTTCGGGAAAACCGGGGCCGGTATCGGCCAGGATCAGCTTTCCGAACCGCGCACCATGGTGAATACCCAGCGACACCGACATGAAACCGCCCGCACCATTGCCCAGCACCGCGGTGTCTCCGGGCAGGTCCGCGGCATCCATGATGCCCGCGATACGGTCCGCATAGTCGCGCACGCTCGGCTCGGGATTGTCGAGCGGTGGGGTGCCGCCGTAGCCGGGCAGGTTGGGGATCGTCAGCCGGTGCCGCGCCGCAAGTTCGGGCAGCACACGGTCGAACACGGTACGTTCTGCCAGAAGCGTATGAAGCAGCAACAGGTCGGGGCCCTCGCCCACCTGGATCACGTCTGTATCGGGAATGTCGAGGCGACGAACGTCCATCGGCCTGATCCTCTTCGTTAGGTATTCAGTGGTTTGCGGCCGGGACCGGCCGGAGTGAAGGACTACTCGGCGGCGCTTTGACGGAGAATTTCCTCGGCCATTGCGGCCCCGTCCTCGTCGCCGCTCGTGTGCGGTCCGAGCCAGATCATCAGGATATCCGCATCCCGGCCGTCGAGCGCCACAAGAGTGTGGGCCATTGTGCTGTCGAGATAGGCACTATCGCCCTCCTCGAGGCGGACGGGGCTGTAGTGTTCGGTGTGGATTTCGATCGACCCGTTCAGGACGTAGAAGAACTCCTCGCCCGAGTGGCTGACCATGCCGTCCTTCCGGCTGGGGTCTGCCGCCTTCACCCGCTCGATGAGCGGCGTCATGCGCTTGCGCCGCAACTCGGCACACAACGCGTACATGTCGTACTTCGGCGTGGAACTGAACTGTACATCCGCGCGCCGGCTGACCGTCATGCGCGCCGATACGCTGCCCGATTCGTCGTCGAGGGACACAAGATCGCCGATGGAAATGCGCAGCCCCTCGGCCAAGCGCATCAGGTTTGCGAAGGTCGGGGACACCTGATCATTCTCGATCTTCGAAAGCGCAGAAATCGACAGCCCGGTGTCCTCTGCAACCTCCGCAAGGGTCTTGCCTTGCGCCTTGCGCAAGGCGCGGACCTTCATCCCCAGAGTCAGCGCGGCGTTGGGCCCGCTATCGGTTCGTATTTCGTCCATCGTGCTTTCGGTTCAGCTGCACCAGGTTCGCCGGGCATGTCGCCCGCCTTTTCCCGATAATCCGCCCGGCGCCTTCATTGCACGAGTCGCCTGAACGGACGGTGCACATTATGCCCATTCAACCGGGTTCGTAGTTTAAGAAAACTTTTCCTATAGTACAAAACTGTTGTAACGTTTGGGGACAGATCGCCGCTATCCGGTGGTGACTGAACTTGCCTGGGTGCACCCATCATAGAGGCAGGAACAGGGAGGAACTTCTGATGAAGACAATCAAGTGGTCGGAAATCTCGCGCCGCGAGATTCTGAAAGCCGGAACGACCGCGGCGGCGCTCAGTGCGTCGGCGCCCTTCGTGGCCGGCCAAGCGTTTGCGGGCGCTGAAGAAGACCGCATCGTCGCATCCGCCAAGAAGGCTGCTCCGAACGGAGCGGAACTGACAGGCATCATGTGGTCGAATTACCAGACAGCGACTCAGCCGATCGTCAAGGAATTCGGCGATATGACTGGCATCACGCTGCCGAAAATTCAGGACATCTCGACCTTCGAGATTCCGCAGCGTGCGATGGCCGAGGCGCTGTCGAAGTCGCCCGAGTTCGACTTTTTCCATGTCGATACGAACATGATCCCGTCGTTGGCCTCGGCCGGCTTGCTTGAGCCGCTTGATGATTACTTCGAGTCTGCGGGCTTCGACATCAAGGCGGTCGGTGACTTCGGCAAGTTCCTTACTTACAAGGGCAAGACTTACGGCGTCACGACCGACGGCAACGTCCACACACAGTTTATCCGGGCCGACCTGTTCGACAATCCGGACGAGCGCAAGGCCTTCGCCGACAAAAACGGCAAGGAAATGGCGTGGCCGAAGACGTGGGAAGACGAGCTCGAGCTCTACAAGCATTTCCACCGTCCGGATGACGGCATCTGGTCGTCGGGCAACCTGCGTGACCGTGGTTCGTCCATCGCGTGGTGGTACATGTACCTGTACAGCGCGGGCGGCTTCCCGTTCACGGACGACATGGATCCGAACATCGACAACGATGCTGGCGAGTATGCCGTTCAGACTTACCTGAACTTGAAGGCAGTCTCCCATCCCGAGGCAGCCGGCTGGGGCACGCCGCAGATGATCCCGCGGATCGTCGCCGGCAACACTTTCGGCCAGCAGTACTGGGACGGCATCATCGCGCTTGCCGAGAACCCGGCCAAGTCGAAGACAGCCGGCAAGTGGCACTACGGCCCGGTTCCGGGATCGATGCACAGCGGCAAGCACCTGATCCGCTCGGTCTCGACCCCGAACGTCGGCATCCTCGTGAACCGGCACAGCCCGCGCAAGGCGGCCATGGCGCATCTCGCGATGTACATGGGCACATCGGCCAACAGCGCGCGGATCGTCGGCGACCCGGTCAACACGTTCCACGATCCGTGGCACGTCGACCACTTCAAGCCCGGCTCGCTGCCCGAGAAGACTTATACGGCGGCAGGCATGAAGGCGATCGAGAAGAACCTCGAGGTGGTGACTCCGCCGATCTTCCTGACCGGCCTGCTCGAGTTCGAGACCGAACTCAAGCGGAACATCTCCGAGGCCTACGCTGGCAACAAGTCTGCCAAGCAGGTCAACAAGGACACGACCGATGCATGGGCGCGTGCGATCCGCCGCATCGGCAAGCGCCGCCTGCGGGAAGAACTCGCGACGTACAAGTCGCTGTTCCCGTCGGTCGACGTTCCGACCTGACCGAAGTCAGGCAAGCTATTGCCTGATTCCTCGTAACGAAGCCCCGGGGCGTTTATCGCGCCCCGGGGCGTTCGAGGTCCTTACGATATGACTGCTGAAGCCACCTTCAACGGCACACCTGCGCCCAAAAATCAGTCTGGGACAAGGCGCGAGATCACACGCGCCCATGGGGTCCGTAGGTTCAAATGGACCGTGCTCACGCCGCTGATTGCCCTGATGGTTTTCATCCTGATGCCCGCCTTCTTCCTGCAGGGCTACTTCTCGTTCTTCGCCTTCTCGATCTTCGATGCCGGCGACAATCCGGGGTTCGCGTCCTACTTCGAAGCCTCCACCTGGGTCGGGCTCGACCTCTGGAAGGATGCACTCAGCGACGACAAGTTCGGCTACGCGATCATCCGCTCGCTGCTGTTCTCGTCGGGCGTCACAGTGGGCTGCTTCCTGCTCGGCTTCGGGCTGGCCCTGCTGATGTACCGCCCATTCCGCCTTCAGGGCTTCTACTACGTCTTCTTTATCCTGCCGATGCTGACCGTGCCGATCGTTATCGCCTATACCGGCGAGATGATCCTGTACCAAAACGGCCCGCTGAACGACATTCTCGGCTTCTTCACCGGTACCACCAACGAAACTTCGTTCCTCTACAACCAGGAGGCGGCGCTCACCACCATAGGCTTCATGGAAATCTGGAACTGGACCCCGTTCAGCTTCATCATCATGATGGCCGGCCTCGCCTCGTTGCCGAAGGAACCGATCGAGGCGGCCCAGATCCTTGGGGCCAGCCGCTTTCGCATCTTCTGGGAGGTCCAGGTTCCTCTGCTGCGTCCAGTCATCCTGCTGGCACTGATCCTGCGTTTCCTCGAATCGATGGCAGAATTCCCAAAGACCTGGGGCCTTCTTCAGGGCGGCCCCGGTTCGGCAACGGAAACGATTCCGGTCTACATATTTATCAACGCCTGGCAGTTCTTCGACATCTCGTACGGAGCTGTGCTGTCCTATCTCGTCCTGTTCATGATGGTTGCCATTGTGATGAGCGCGATATGGCTTCTCCGCCGGGAAAAGAAGAGCCTCGACGCGATGTACGAAGCGCGTCCGCAGGAAGGCTAGGGAGGGCGCCATGGCAATGACAAAGACACAGCGCCGTCAAATCGACACGGGCGTTCGCTACCTGATCCTGACGGTCTGGCTGCTGATCGTGGCCTTCCCGATCTTCTGGATGGTCTCGACCTCGTTCAAACCGGACCGCGAATGGTTCGCATGGCCGCCGGTTTACATTTCCGAAGACCCAACCATCCAGAATTACCTGGTGGTTTGGGCAGACGTGTCTGAATACACCGACCAAGTCCACACCCAATCGCTGCAGCGGCCCTGGGAAGCGCTGGGCAACAGCACACTGATCTCGTTCATTGCGACGACCCTGTCGGTGTTGTTCGGTTCGGTGCTGGCCTACGGGGTCTCGCGATATCAAATCCTGTCCGAAGGACGAATGTTCCAGTTATTGATGTTACGAATGGTCCCGCCGATCGTCCTTATCGCACCCATATCCATCTGGTACGGCGCTTTGGGGCTTCTCGATACGGTCCTCGGGCTCGTGATGCTCTATTTCTTGACCACCCTGCCCTATGCGGTCTGGATGTCGAAGAGCTTCATCGACGAGGTTCC
>JAYPUG010000058.1:0-9703 GCA_038133965.1 Rhodospirillaceae bacterium
ACCCTGAACACGATCTATTCGACCGTCGATGCGGTCGAGCGTTACGCGCGGGAATCGGACCTGGTCATCGGCGCCGTGCTGGTGCCCGGAGCGGCGCGGTGTTGGTCGATGTCGCCATCGACCAGGGCGGATGTTTCGAGACATCGCGTCCGACCACCCACGATGACCCCACCTACATCGTCGATGAGGTGGTGCATTACTGCGTCACGAACATGCCCGCGGCGGTGGCCCGGTCCTCGACGGCCGCGCTCAACAACGCGACCCTGCCCTATGCGGTGGCGCTGGCCGACGGGGGGGGGCGGCGCTTGCGGCGCGTGCCGACCTGCGCGGCGGGCTCAACGTCGCGGACGGGCACGTCACCCATGCCGGGGTTGCGCAGGCGCTGTCGCTGCCGCTGGCCGATGCGGCCGGTTTCCTGGAAGGCTGAAGCTAGGCCGCGGCCTCGTCGCCGATGTCGAGCGCGTAGCCGGCCGAGCGGACCGTGCGGATGAGGTCGTTCGTGCCCGGCAGGTTCATCGCCTTGCGCAGGCGCCGGATGTGCACATCGACCGTGCGCGGCTCGATATAGGCATCGTGGCCCCAGACCGAGTCGAGCAGCTGTTCGCGCGAGAAGACCCGGCCGGGATGCTCCATGAGGAAGCGCAGCAGCCGGAACTCGGTGGGCCCCAGATCGACCGGCGCGTCGGCGCGCGCCACCCGGTGGGTGGTCAGGTCCATCGAGATGTCGGCGTAGGTCAGCACGTCCTTGTCGAAGGCCGGCCGCGTGCGGCGCAGGACGGCGCGCACCCGCGCAATGAGTTCGCTGGGCGAAAAGGGCTTCACCACATAATCGTCGGCGCCGGCATCGAGGCCGCGGATCCGGTCGTCCTCCTCGCCGCGCGCGGTCAGGATGATGATCGGCAGGTCGCGCGTCTCGGGGTTGCGGCGGATGCGCCGGCAGATCTCGATGCCCGAGACATAGGGCAGCATCCAGTCGAGCAGCACCAGGTCGGGCTTGCGCTCCTCGACTGCGAGCATCGCCTCATCGCCGTCGCGCGCGACATCGGTGTGAAAGCCGGCCTTCTCGAGGTTGTAGGACAGAAGCTCGACGAGCGGCGGCTCGTCCTCGACGATCAGGACATTGGGCTGGAGGTTGCTCACGGATTTCCCCGTCCGGTGGCCTGGCGTTGCGTCAATGCGGTTCGACGACGGTGACGCTCGCCTCGTCCGCCTTCGGCCGGTCCTCGTCCAGCGGGCGGCCCTCGACCTGGTAGTGGATCAGTTCGGCGATGTTGGTGGCCAGGTCGCCGATGCGCTCGATGTTGCGCGCCACGAACAGAAGGTGCGTGCAGGCGGTGATGTTCCGCGCGTCTTCCATCATGTAGGTCAGGAGCTCGCGGAACAGGCTGTCGTACATATCGTCGACTTCCTTGTCGCGCGCCCACACGTCGCGTGCCGCGGCGACGTCGTTGTTCGAGAAGGCGTCGAGCACGTCCTTGGTCATTTCGCGCACGAGCCGGCCCATGCGGGGAATCGTGAAGAGCGGCTTGACCGGCGGCATCTGGTTCAGCGCGATCGTGCGCTTGGCCACGTTCTTTGAGTAGTCGCCGATGCGCTCGACGATGGGCGCGACCTTCAGCCCGGTGACGATGTGGCGAAGGTCCGCGGCCATCGGCTGGCGCAGCGCCAGAAGGCGAATGGCCAGTTCATCGACCTCGGCATGAAGGTCGTCGATCAGCCGGTCGTTCTCGATCGCATCCTCGGCCAGCGAGGAATCGCGCTTCTGCAGGGCCTCGATGGAGTTCTCGAGCTGGGCTTCCGAGAGGCCGCCCATGCGGCTGATGAGATCGCTGAGACGCGCGAGTTCCTCGTCGAAGGATTTGACGATGTGGTCGGTTGTCATTGTGCCTGCACCTGGGTTCGGGTTCGTTGCGCGATCAGCCGAAGCGGCCGGTGATGTAGTCCTGGGTGCGTTCGTCGTCGGGGTTGGTGAAGATATGTTCGGTCGCTCCGGATTCCACCAGAACGCCCAGGTGGAAGAACGCGGTCCGCTGGCTCACGCGCGCGGCCTGCTGCATCGAATGGGTGACGATGACGATCGTGTAGTTCTGACGAAGTTCGTCCATCAGCTCCTCGATGCGCGCGGTGGCGATCGGGTCGAGCGCGGAGCACGGCTCGTCCATCAGGATCACGTCCGGGTTCACCGCGATCGCGCGTGCGATGCACAGGCGCTGCTGCTGGCCGCCCGACAGTCCCGTGCCGGGCTCGCTCAACCGGTCCTTCACCTCGTTCCACAGGCCCGCGCGACGCAGGCTCGTCTCCACCAGCTCGTCGAGGTCCGCCTTGCCGCGCGCCATCCCGTGGATGCGCGGTCCGTAGGCGATGTTTTCGTAGATCGACTTGGGGAACGGGTTCGGCTTCTGGAACACCATGCCGATGCGGGCGCGGAGCTGAACGACATCGATTTCGGGCGCGTAGATGTCCTGCTCGTCGATCTCGATCGAGCCGGTCACCCGGCAAATGGGGATCGTGTCGTTCATCCGGTTGATGCAACGCAGGAACGTCGATTTGCCACAGCCCGACGGGCCGATGAGGGCCGTGACCTGGTTCTCCAGAACGTCCAGCGAGACATCGAAAAGCGCCTGCTTTTCGGCATAGAACACATCGACGCCGGACGCGCAGACCTTGGCAGGGGCAGCCGCGGTGTCCGCTTCGGCCCGGTTGGTGATAGCTGCCTCGCTCGTCACGATCGTACTCCCGGTATTCGGCTGGGTGTTGCCGGCCACATGCGCTGTTTCCTGCATTCTACCACCGCCTTTCAAATTTGCGCCGCAGGATGACCGCGGCCAGGTTCATGGCGATCAGGAACGCCAGAAGGACGAGGATCGCCGCCGATGTCCGCTCCACGAATGCGCGCTCGGGCGCGTCCGCCCACAGGAAGACCTGCACGGGAAGGACCGTGGCGGGGTCGGTGAAGCCCTCCGGAATATCGACGATAAACGCGACCATGCCGATCATCAGCAGAGGCGCGGTTTCGCCCAGCGCGCGGGCCATGCCGATGATGGTGCCCGTGAGCACGCCCGGCATTGCCAGCGGCAGGACATGATGCGTCACCGTCTGCAGCGGTGAGGCGCCGACGCTGAGTGCGGCCTCGCGGATGGAGGGCGGCACGGAAGCCAGCGCTGCGCGCCCGGCAATGATCACCGTGGGCAGGGTCATCAGCGCGAGCACGAGCCCACCGACCACCGGCGCCGAGCGCGGCAGGCCGAAGAAATTTAGGAAGACCGCGAGCCCCAGGAGGCCGAACACGATCGAGGGCACGGCCGCGAGGTTGTTGATGTTGACCTCGATCAGGTCGGTCCAGCGGTTCTTCGGTGCGAACTCCTCGAGATAGACCGCCGCCATGACCCCGACCGGGAACGAAAGGACCAGCGTGACGAGCAGCGTCAACGCCGTTCCGACGACGGCGCCCCAGACCCCGGCCTGTTCGGGTTCGCGGCTGTCGCCGGAGGTGAAGAAGGTCACATTGAAGCTGCGGCGTGTGCGGTCCTCGGCCGCGAGCGCGTCGAACCAGCCGATCTGGTCGTCGTTCACGCGCCGGTCGGCCTCGGGCACGTCGCGCGGGATCGCGCCCTTGTCGAGCTGGTCGATGTCGGCGGACGACTTGAACCACATCGTCTGGGTGGTGCCGATCAGGTCGGGATTGGCCAGCACGCGGTTGCGGAGCGTCAGGTCGGATCCGGTCGAGATCAGCTTCGAGAGGTTGCGCAGGTTGCGGCGCCCCGACACGTCGGGGAAAGCCGCGCGCAGGCCGTCACGCACGATCGTCCGGAAATTGCCCCGCGCGATAACCGCCGGATCGCGCGTGCCGTCCGGGTCGATCTTTGCCGGGTCGAGAACCACATCGAGCGCGATCTCGGTCTGCGTGAAGGCGCTGATGCCGGTGGCGCCGATCGAGCCGAGCAGCACGGCCAGCATCGCCAGCGCCGCGAAGATCGCCGCGATGCCGTAGGCGCGAAACCGGGCCTCGGCGCGGTAGCGCTTGCGCAGATGCGCCGGAGAGAAGTCAGGCTTGCGGGCCGCGACCGGATCGGCGGGCAGATCAGTCATATTCTTCCCGGTATTTCCGGACGATACGAAGCGCCACGATGTTGAGGGCCAGCGTGACGAGGAAGAGCACCAGGCCGAGCGCGAAGGCCGCCAGCGTCTTGGCGCTGTCGAACTCCTGATCGCCCACGAGCAGGGTGACGATCTGGACCGTCACGGTCGTGACCGCATCGAGCGGGTTCGCGGTCAGGTTCGCCGACAGGCCCGTGGCCATGACGACGATCATCGTCTCGCCGATGGCACGGCTGACGGCCAGGAGAACCGCGCCCACGATGCCGTGGAGCGAGGCCGGCAGGATCACCTGTCGGATCGTTTCCGACCGGGTCGCCCCCATCGCGTAGGAGCCGTCGCGCAGCGACTGGGGCACGGCGTTGATCACGTCGTCGGACAGCGATGAAACGAAGGGGATGATCATCACACCCATGACGAGGCCGGCCGCGAGCGCGCTTTCGGAAGCGACGGTGAGGCCGATCGATTCGCCGAAGCCGCGGAAGGCCGGGCCTATCGTCAGTGCGGCGAAGAAGCCGTACACCACGGTCGGAATGCCGGCGAGGATTTCGAGCAGCGGCTTGACGATGGAACGAGTGGTGGGGCTCGCATACTCGGCCATATAGATCGCCGCCATCAGGCCGATGGGAACGGCGACCAGCATCGCGATAACCGTAATGAGGAGCGTGCCTGCAAAAACGGGGATGGCGCCGAACGCGCCGGAGGCGCCGACCTGGTCTGCGCGCAACGCTGTCTGCGGGCTCCAGGTCAGGCCAAACAGGAACTCGATGGGGGAGACCTGTCCGAAGAAGCGGATCGACTCGAACAGCAGTGAGAGCACGATCCCGATGGTGGTCAGGATCGCGACGACGGAAGCCGCAACGAGAATCCATTGAACGACCCGCTCGACCCGCGGACGGGCGCGGAGCGCCGGCTCAACCGCACGCTGGCCGAAGTAAAGGCCGGCAGCCGCCAGCCCGAGGCCGACCACGGTCATGGCCGAAAGTCCGATGCTGCGCAGGTCGTTGAGGCGCTCGGCCGCCGCCAGGACGACGGGGCCGGGTTCGCGGCTGGTGATATCGCCGGATGCGAGATTTCGAATGTCGCTCAGCAGCAGGCTGAGCTCGCCCGTTGGCAGAGCCTGGGCGTCGGCAGGCAGGCCGGCGACGAGAATGGATTCGATGACGCTGTCCTGGAGTGCCAGCCAGAAGCCGACGACGAGCAGCGCCGGCAACCCGCACCACATCGCGACATAGGCGCCGTAGTAACTGGGCAGCGAGTGGAGTCCGCGGAAGTTACCGCCTGCGGTTGCAAACGCGCGGCGTCGGCCGCGGTGATAGGCGAAAGCGGTGAGCGCCAGCAGAACAACAACGAGGATCAGTGAGCTCATGCTGGTACTGTTCTGCGTAGATTCGAAGCGTTGGTCGGGTTGGCCGATCCGCCCGCCCCCGCCGGTCGAACCCGGGCGGGCGCAAGGGCCGAACTAAACTTAAAAGGACAGCGGGGCGCGACCCAGAGCCGACTTCGCCATCGCCGCGCGATCGGCGTCGGGAAGCGGGATCAGGCCCTTGACAACGAGGTAGCCGTCCGGGCCCCAGGCGTTTTCGCTGGTGAACTCGGCGACGAATTCCTTGATTCCGGGGATCACACCAACATGCTGCTGCTTGACGTAGAAGAACAGCGAACGCGAGACGGGGTAGTTGCCCGCCGCGATCTCTTCGAACTCGGGCATCGTGCCGTTGATCGTTGCGCCCTTGAGCTTGTCGGCGTTCTGATCGAGGAACGAGAAGCCGAAGATGCCGACCGCGTTCGGATTGCCCTCGAGCTTCTGGACGATCAGGTTGTCGTTCTCGCCGGCCTCGATGAAGGCACCGTCTTCGCGAATCTCGTGGCAGGCCTTCTTCTGCAGGCCCAGGTCCTTGGCGCCCGGAACGGCCTTACAGCCGCCTTCCATGGCGATTTCGACGAAGGCGTCGCGCGTGCCGCTGGTCGGCGGCGGGCCGAGAACCTCGATCTTCTGGTTCGGCAGCGACGGGTCGATATCGGACCAGTTCGTGTACGGGTTCGCGACCAGCTTGCCGTTCATCGGAACTTCCTTGGCCAGCGCCAGGAAGACCTGGGCGAGCGTCAGGTTCATCTCGGCACCCGACTTGGCATTCGCCAGAACGATGCCGTCGAAGCCGATCTTCACTTCCGTGATGTCGATGCCGTTTGCCGTGCAGGTCTCGAACTCGGACTTCTTGATCCGGCGCGACGCGTTCGTCATGTCCGGATGGTCCTCGCCGACGCCGGCGCAGAACAGCTTCATGCCGCCGCCCGAGCCCGTGCTCTCGACAACGGGGGTGGCGAAGCTCGACGACTTGCCGAACTGCTCGGCGACGGTGGTCGAGAATGGAAAAACGGTGGACGAACCGACGATGCGGATCTCGTCGCGGGCCTCTGCGGCGCCGATGACGCCAACCGTGAACGCTGCGGCCAGCGTCAGGGTCTTTATTTTCACGGATGCCTCTCCTGAGGTTGAGTCGTGGTTGATGCGGTTTTGCGCGGCCGCGCCTGGCCGGTGTGCTGGCCCGACAACGTTCGCGCGCTGGACACTAGGGACATCACGCGATGCTTCTATGACAGATGCGTTACGGTTTTGTGACACGCGGCCCTCGGAATCCCGGACAGCAGCGGAATCCGGACGCGGCTTGTGGATTAACCGGCGAAGCTCGCGCGCCGGTTCGCGACAGGTTTCTGCGATTTTTCCGCCTGCGCGATCCGCAGCGAGACCGTGAAGGTGCTGCCCTCGCCCGGCCTGCTTGCGATCGCCAGTTCGGCGCGGTGCCGGTTGGCGATGTGCTTGACGATGGCGAGGCCCAGCCCCGTGCCCCCCATCTCGCGCGAGCGCGCGGTGTCGACGCGGTAGAAGCGCTGGGTCAGGCGCGGGATATGCTCGCGCGCGATCCCCTCGCCCTGGTCGATGACGGAGATGCTTGCCACCTCGTCGGTGGTTTCGGCGGCAACGCGGACCACCGAGCCGCGCCGGCCGTACTTGATCGCGTTCTCGATCAGGTTCTGGAACAGCTGGGTCAGCTCGTCCGCCTGGCCGATGACGGGCCGGTCGAGCGCGTCGAGGGCGAGTTCGATCCGCACATCGCGCGCTTCGGCCTGGGGCGCCAGCAGGTCTGCGACCGTGGCGATTGTCTGTTTCAGGTTGACGTCGTCGCGCGGCGGCGTGTGTTCGTTCATTTCGATGCGCGAGAGCGACAGAAGGTCTTTGACGATGCGCGTCATGCGCGTCGATTGGCTTTCCATCAGGTCGAGGAACCGGTCCTGGGCTTCGGTGTCGCCGCGCGCCGGTCCGCGCAGGGTCTCGATGAACCCGACGAGCGAAGTCAGCGGTGTGCGCAACTCGTGGCTGACATTGGCCACGAAGTCGGCGCGCATCCGCTCGCCGCGCCGCAGCGCGGTGACGTCACGCATCATGATCAGTGCGCGCGCATCGTCCTCGCTGCCGGCCTCGGAGCGAATGGGCTCGACGCGCGCCTCGAAGGTCTGATCGACCCGGTCGGTGAATGTGAACTCGACCGTTCGCGTCGCCGCGCCCGCGAGCACCTCCGAGACCGATTCGAGGATGCCGGGCTGGCGGATGACGGCCGACAGGTCGCGCCCGGTGAGCTCGCTCACGCCGTGCCGGCCCTCCAGCAGTTCACGCGCGGCGGCGTTGGCATAGACAAGACGCGACTGTGCATCGAGCGTGACGAGCGGGTCGGGCAGGGCATCGAACAGGATCTGGGCTGCCTGCAGGCTGTCGCGCAGATGCTTGCGGTCGCGCCCCCAGTTGCGCTCGAGGCGCTGCAACGGCGCGGCGAGTTCGCTCAACGGCCCGGATTCGATGGAGGGCACCTCGGGCGCCTCGGCATCGGGCGGGCGCTCGATCAGCCGTTCGAGGCGGCGCGCAAGGCGGTCGAGTTCGGACAACGGCCGGTAAGCCAGTATGGCGGTCGCGATTCCGGTAACGGCGATGCCCAGCAGCGCCGGTGCGGCGGGAATCCAGCCGGCGAGCGCAAACGCTGCGAGCACCGCAAAACCGGGGCTCGCAAGAAGGACGGCGGTCGCGAAGAGATATCTGGGCTTCGGTTTCATGGCGCTGCAATCGGCTGACCGCGTTCGGGCGCCCGCACTCTAGCACGCCCGGCGCGCGGGTCCCGCTTCGGCCGATTGCCGGGTTTGTAACGGATTTGGCGCTATTCTGCCGCCTTGCGTGACTTGCGTTTCGCGCCGCCCGACCGGCCGCTGCGGCGCGGCGTGTGCGAGGCGTCGCGCGCAATTGCTTCGTGGGCCGAGAACGCGGCGGCGTTGACAAGTTCGTTCACCGTCGCGGTCATGTGGACGATCTCGACCGGCTTCTCCAACCCCATCAGGATCGGGCCCATGACCGTGCCCACGTCCAGCGATTCGATGAGGCGCGAGACGATGTGGGCGGAATGCAGGCCCGGCATGATCAGCACGTTGGCCGGCCCGGTGAGCCGCGCGAACGGGTAGTAGCGTTCACGCATTTCGGGATCGAGCGCGATGTCGGGTGTCATCTCGCCCTCGTACTCGAAGTCGGCGTCCCCCATCTCGTCCAGCAGCCGCACGGCCTCGCGCGAGCGCTCGGTCAGATCGACCGAGGGGTTGCCGAAGTTCGAGTAGCTCAGGAAGGCGACCCGCGGCTCGGTGCCCATCTGGCGTGCCTTGGCCGCGGCTTGTTTCGCGATCCCGACCATCACATCGGGCTCCGGGCGCGCGTGGATCGAGGCGTCGGCGATGTAGAGCGTTCGGTTGCGCAGGGCGTGGACCGAAAGGCCGAAAATCTGCTCGCCGGGAACCCGGTCGATGACGCGGCTGACATCGTCGAAACATGTGAAGTAGCGCCGCGTCAGGCCGGTCACCATCGCATCCGCTTTGCCGTGGGCAACCATGCACGCGGCGAAGACATTGCGGTTCTGGTTCACGTCGCGCGCGCAGTCGCGATACATCCGGCCATTGCGCTGGTGACGTTTGTAGAGGAAGTCGATATAGGCCTCGCGGTTCTCGTCGAGGGCGGCATTGTGGATCGTCAGATCGTCTGCGCCGCTCAGCCCGAGTTCCGCGATCCGTTCGCGTACGACATTCTCGCGCCCGATCAGGATCGGTTCGCCGAGGCCGGCATTGCGGTAGGCGAAGGCCGCGCGGATGACCCGGCCCGATTCGCCCTCGGCGAACACTACGCGCTTCGGGTTCGCGCGGACCGATTCATAGGTCGCGTTGATCACCGACGTCGTCGGGTCGAGGCGCTGGGCGAGCGAGAGAGAATAGCTCTCCATGTCCTCGATGGGCTGCCGGGCGACGCCGGAATCCATCGCTGCCTGCGCCACGCGCGGCGGCACGTACTCGATGAGGCGGGGGTCGAAGGGCACGGGGATGATGTAGTCGGGCCCATAGACGAGGTGTTCGCCCGGATAGGCGGCATCGACCTCGTCCGGTACGTCCTCGCGCGCCAGTTCGGCCAGCGCCTGGGCACAGGCGATCTTCATCTCGTCGTTGATGGTGCGTGCGCGCACGTCGAGGGCGCCGCGGAAGATGTAGGGGAAGCCCAGGACGTTGTTCACCTGGTTCGGATAGT
>JAYPUG010000059.1:0-9670 GCA_038133965.1 Rhodospirillaceae bacterium
GACGAGATGAGGGCATTGCGCTTGTAGGCGCCGTTGACCTGCTTCTCGGCGGTCCCGGTCTTGCCGCCGACGAGATAGCCTTCGGCTTCGGCGTTGCGTCCGGTTCCGGTCTCGACGACGAGGCGGAGCAGGCGGCGCATGCTGTCGGATGTGGCGCCCGAGAAGACCTGGACCCCGTCGAGGGTGCCGCCGTCGCGCTGCACCAGCGTTGCCGGCCGCAGGATTCCGCCGTTTGCGACCGCTGCGACCGCACTCGTGAGGTGCAGCGGGCTGACCGCGATGCCGTGCCCGTAGGCGATCGTCATCGTGTTGATCTCGCGCCACTGTGCCGGATAGATGGGCTGGGCCTGCTCGGGAAGTTCGATGGAGGTGCGCCGAAGCAGCCCGAGATGACCGAGGAACCTGCGCTGGATTTCGCCGCCGAACTCGAGCGCCATCTTGGCCGAGCCGATGTTCGACGAATGCTGGAAGATTTCCGGCACCGTCAGCCAGCGCTTCTCGGGATGGAAGTCGGAAATCGTGAAACGCGCGATGCGGATCGGCTTCGTCGCGTCGTAACGGCTGGTCATGCTCGCCGCACCGGTTTCCAGCGCGATCGCGTGGTTGAAAATCTTGAAGACCGAGCCCAGCTCGTACACGCCGAGCGTGATCCGGTTGAACCGCGTCTCCTCGGAGGCCTCGCCCGCGGCGTTGGGGTCGAAATCGGGCAGCGACACCAGCGAAATGACCTCGCCCGTGTTGGCGTCGAGAACGATTCCGCCGCCGCCAATCGCCTTGAACTTCTCGATCTGCGCCGCGAGTTCCTGGCGCAGGATCTGCTGGACACGGATGTCGATGGAAAGCCGGAGCGGTTCGGTCCCGCCCGCGATCGCGGCGTCCATGCTCTGCTCGATGCCGGCGAGACCGACATTGTCCACGTTCGTGAACCCGACGACATGTGCGGCCAGCCGGCCGTGGGGATAGACCCGGCGTTCCTCGTGCTCGAAGTCGAGGCCGGGAACGCCCAGCCGGTTGATCTCGAACTGTTGGCGCGGCGTCAGGTTGCGGCGCAGCCACACGAAGCTCTTGTCGGCGGAAAGGCGGGCGGCGATCACCTCTTCGCTCAGGTCGGGAACGATCTCGACGATGCGCCGCGCTGTGTCGGCCGGGTCGGCAATCTTGTGAGGGTCGGCAAACAGCGAGGCGGTGGTCAGGCTGGTGGCCAGCAGAACACCATTGCGATCGACGATATCGGCGCGGGCGCGGGATACGGGCTGGGCGATTTCGCGCGCGGCGGCCCGGCGCAGGCTCTCGTTCTCGTTGAAGACGACGAGTTCGGTCAGGCGCACACCCACGACCAGGAAGGCGGCAGCGATAAGTGCGCCGCCAATGAGCAGGCGTGTGCGCGCGGTCTCGATCGCCTGCTTCTTGGTGCTCTCGAACGCGATGCGGGTGGTCATTGCACACCTCCCGCGGGGGTGGCCTGCGTGACATCGCGCAAAACGTCGTCGAGGGAGCGCGGCAGGTCGGCCCGGCTGCGCGGTGCGGGTGCAGCCGGCTTGTCTCTCGGTGCGGCGACCTGGATCACGGCCGGCTCGCTGCCTGCGGCGGGCGAGGGGGCCTCGATTTCCTGTTCGCGCACGGGAACGGTGGCGGCACCGGCAAGCTGACCGCCCGTTGCGGGCGCCAGGTCCAGGTGGCGGCGGGCCAGCTCCTCGATGCGCTCGGGCTGGTTGAGGAAACTCCACTCGGCCCGCAGGACATGGATGGCCTCGCGGTCGGCGCGAATGTCGCGGTTGAGTTCCGCGAGGCGCTCGTCCAGCGCCCCGACCTCGAAGGAAACGTGGAACAACGCACCGCCGGCCGCGGCGGCGAGCAGCATCAGGATGAGCGAGGTGGGGCGGATCATCCTGTACCCCCCGCCGCGGCCGAGCCCCAGGGGGGCTCTGCGGTGCGTTCTCCGACGCGCAGGCGCGCCGAGCGGGCCCGCGGATTCTGAGCGGCTTCCTGGTCGCCCGGGCGGATCGCCCGGCGCGAGACGAGCCGCCACGCAGGCGCGTGGCGTACCGGTTGATCGGGTGAATGGCGCGAGCCGCGGCCTTCGCCGCCGCTGCGCACGCGCAGGAACGCCTTTACACGACGGTCCTCGAGCGAGTGGAAGGAGACGACGGCGAGGCGCCCGCCGGGTGCGAGGAGGTTCTCGGCGGCGGCGAGACCGCGGTCGATCTCGCCCAGTTCGTCGTTCACATGGATGCGTAGCGCCTGGAAGGTGCGTGTGGCGGAATCGATTGACGGCTTGCCGCGCACCGGGATTGCACGCCGCACCACCTCGGCCAGCCGTCCCGTCGTCTCGATCGGGGCTTCGGCGCGGGCCGCAGCGATGGCCCGGGCGACGCGCCGGGCATGACGTTCCTCGCCCAGGTCGCGAATGATCCCGGCCAGTTCGGCTTCCGGCGCGCCGTTGACGATGTCGGCCGCGCTCTCGCCGTTGCGTGCCATGCGCATGTCGAGCGGGCCGTCATGCATGAAGGAAAAACCGCGCGCGGGCGTGTCGATCTGGGGCGAGGAGACCCCCAGGTCGAGTGCGATGCCGTCCACGGCAACGATCCCGCGCGCGGTGAGGAGTTGGTGCATGTCGCCGAAGCGCCCTTCGACGAGGTGGACGCGGCCGGCATACATCTCGGCGAGCGCGGCGTTGCGCGCGATGGCGTCGGGGTCGCGGTCGATCCCCCAAACGGTGCAGTCGGCGGCCTCCAGCAGCGCGCGGGTGTAACCGCCGCCGCCCAGGGTGCCATCGACATAGATGGCGCCGTCGCGCGGCGCGAGCGCGTGCAGCACTTCGTCAAGGAGAACCGGCGTGTGGCCGGGAGTCAGAGAGACTCCGGATGCATGGGGGCGGCGCGTGTCGCACGCCGCCGTCACGGCTGCCCCCCGTCGTTTCCAGGCGGGCTGCCCGGACGCAGGGTGAGGCCGCGCTCCGCCGCCGCGCGCACGGCGTCGGCCTGGTAGGCCTCGAAGGCATCGGGATTCCAGACCTCGAACAGCGGCCCGCGGCCGACAAAGGCTGCGCGCTCGCCAAGGTCGGCGTGGGAAATGAGGCTCTCGGGCAGGAGGACCCGACCCTCGCCGTCGAAGGCGAGTTGCTGGGCGTTCGCAAAGAGGGCGGCCGTCAGCGTGTCGTGCTCGTCGGAGAACATGTCGTAGGCATCGACGCCGGCACCCAGCTTCTCGATCCAGTCCATGCCGCCGCACTGGACCGCAGGGTGCTTGAACGACGGGAAGGCGACGATCCCATGGAAGGCCTGCCCCGCCAGAACGGCACGAAACGCCGCAGGCACGGACACCCGCCCCTTGCGATCGACCTTGTTGATCGTGGTCGACAGGAACATCGCCATTGTTTCCGCCCACTTCCGGGAGCGACCCGGAAGCTCCTCATCTCCCTCAAGTCACGGCGCAAGCGCCAAATTGGGATTGTTTGGGATATCATGGGATAAATTGGGTCGTCAACGCCCAAACCAGTAAAAACGCCCAAAAATCGAAGTTTTTTCAGGGGCCAATCAGCACCCACAAATATCCGCAGGCAGGCTTCAAAAAGGTCCGCGGCAGCTGTTGAAATCATCGTCGTGCCGGAGTTGGGCGAAAACTTGTTCCCGTAATGTTCTTTTCTTGGGTGGCGGAACAGCGGCGGATGTCGTGTCGGACTCGGAAAATTAGGCGGCGGCAACGATTGCTTACGCTCCGGCGATTGCCGAATTCCCGGGCATCGCACACCATGCGCCGCGCCGCGTAACCGTTCGGAAACTCTCGGGGGATGTCGGGTGGACCCGCTCCGGCAATGGCTTGAAACGCATGGCCTCGCGAAATACGCCGGGGTCCTGTCGGAGAACGACGTCGATCTCGACGTGCTTCCCGAACTGACCGACGCCGACCTGCGGGAACTCGGCCTGTCCCTGGGCGACCGCAAGCGCTTGCTGGCTGCATTGCGCAGCGACGGCGGCGAAGCACCGGTATCGACCGACGTTCCGGCACCGCAGACGGGCGACCGCCGCGAAGTCACCGTCCTCTTCTGCGATCTGAGCGGGTTCACCCGGCTGTCTGCCGAACGCGACGCGGAGGAGGTGCACGAGACGCTGTCGTCGTATTTCGCTGCCGTGGACGAGATCGTGCGCGCCTATGGCGGGACCATCGACAAGCATATCGGCGACGCGGTGATGGCGTTGTTCGGTGCGCCCGTCGCGCATGCGAACGATCCCGAACGCGCGGTTCGGAGCGCGGCCGAGATCCATCGCGCGCTGGCGCGGTTCGACGCGCCGCTCGTCGCCCATGTGGGGATCGCCAGCGGTACGGTCGTCGCCAACCAGACCGGAAGTGCGGCTTACACCGAGTACACGGTCACCGGCAGCTCGGTGAACCTCGCGTCGCGGCTCCAGGACTTAGCCGAACCGGGCACGACCTATGTGTCGGATGCCGTCCACGGCGCGGTCGAGGCGCTCGTGACGAGCGAGGAGGTGGGCGAGGTCGAGGTGAAGGGCTTCGAGGCGCCCGTGCGCGTCTGGCGTATCGCCGACGTGCCGAGCGAGCATGGCGCCGGGAGCCGGGGCACATTCGTCGGGCGCCGCGCGGAGTTGCGCCGGCTCGAAGGCGTGCTCGCCGACTGCCGCGAGACCGGGGCAGAGCAGGTGGTGCTCGTGCGCGGCGAACCGGGGATCGGCAAGACGCAGCTGGTCGAACGCTATCTCGAGATCGCCGCCGACCTTGGCATGGGCTGTCACACGGGGCTGGTGCTCGATTTCGGCGCAGGGCGCGGCCGGGGGGCGATACCGGCGATCCTGCGCAGTCTGCTCGGGCTGGGCGCGACGGCGGGCGAGCGCGAACGCGCGGGCGCCGTGGCGCGAAGTGCGGACCAGGGACTCATCGATGCGCGCGACATCGTTCACCTGAACGAGTTGCTCGATCTGCCGCAGCCACCCGATCTGCGCGCGCTCTTCGATGCGATGGACGAACAGGCGCGGTCCGCAGGCCGGCACCGGGTGACCGCCGGTCTCGTCGAGGCGCTGGCCCGCGAACGCCCGCTGCTGCTGCGGGTCGAGGACATCCACTGGGCCGACCGCAGCCTGATCGACCGGCTGGCGGAACTGGCGCAGGCGCTGGCGGAGCTGCCCGTGGTCCTGGTCATGACCAGCCGGATCGAGGGGGACCCGATCGATGCGGCATGGCGCGCGCGCGTACGCGACTGTCCGCTGATGACCATCGACCTCGGCCCGCTGCGCCCGGCCGAGGCCGAGGAACTTGCCGCGGCCCATTTCGAGCGCGGCGAGGAACTGGTGCGTGCCTGCATCGAGCGCGCGGCGGGCAACCCGCTGTTTCTCGACCAGCTGCTCCGGTCGGTCGAGGATGACGGCGCCGGGTCCGTTCCGGGTTCGGTCCAGAGCATCGTCCAGATGCGGGTGGACAATCTGGACCCGGACGACCGCGACGCGCTGCAGGCCGCCGCGATCCTCGGCCAGAGGTTCTCGCCGGACGCGGTCGCGGCGATCACGGGGAACGCCGACTATTCATGCGACGGCCTGGTCGAGCGGCATCTCGTGAGCCCGCGCGGCGACGAGTACCTGTTCGTTCATGCGCTGGTGCGCGACGGCGTTTACCGTTCGCTGCTGCGCGAGAAGCGCGACGACCTGCATCTGCGCGCGGCGGCCTGGTTCCGGGGGCAGGACGCGGAGCTGCACGCAAACCACCTCGAATCGGCCGGCAATCCCGGCGCGGCGGGTGCCTATCGCGACGCCGCGTCCGAGGCGCTGGACGCCTACCGCTATGGGCAGGCGCGCGCACGGGCTCGGTCGGATCGAGGTCGCCAATCTGCCGATGGTCGGCTGGACCACCATGTTGATGAGGGACTTGGCGGCGACCCGAACCATTGCCGGGGAGGCACGGGATTCGGCAGAGCGGGTGGGCAATGCGCGCGCCGCGATGATCGCCCACAACACCTTCGCCCATCTGGGGATCGAGGAGGGGAATGTCGAGGAAGCCGTGACGTCCGCGGGGCGCATCGTCGAGATCAGCGAGGCGCTGGGTGCCCTGCGGTTCAAGGCCTACGGGCTGAACGAGAAGGCGCAGGCCTATCTGCTGAGGGGCGACCGGGACATGGCGATGGAGATCGCGCAGGAGGCGTCGGGCATCGCGGAGGCCGCGTCCGTTGCGTTCACAGGCGCCTGGATCCAGAGCACCATCGCCCGGCTGACGCCCGACCGGGACGCCGCGCTTGCCGCGCTCGCGCGGGGCGAGGAAATTCTCGCGGCGGGGGCGGTCAGCCACAACCACATATTCTTTCGCCGCGAAGCGATCGAGGTCTGTCTGGGCTTCGGCAAGGTGTCCGAGGCGGCGCGTCACATCGCGGCCTGGGAGGCCTATCACGAAGGCGAGACGACGCCCTGGACGGATTTCTTCATCGGCCGCGCGCGCGTGCGTATCGCGGCGCTGACCGACGGACCGAGCGAGTCCCTGGACCGCGATATCGACCGGCTGGTCTCGGTGGCCGCCGAGATCGGCTTTGCGCAATACACCGAGGCGCTCGAAGCCGCCCGCAAGTGACGGCGCGCGGAGGTGTAACGGAAAGCAAGGCGTCAGGCGGCCTGTAAGCCGGGTTCTGTCCCCGCCGCCGCCGAGGCTTTGGCGATGGATGGCCATTCATCTGGGACGCCCGTTGCCGGACGCCTCGCGCGACCCACCCGGGCGGCGGCGCGGAAACTCGCCATGTGCCGCCCCTACTCGGTCTTGCTCCCGGTGGGGTTTGCCCTGCCACCCCCGTCGCCGGGGGCGCGGTGCGCTCTTACCGCACCCTTTCACCCTTGCCCTCCGAAGCCGTGGCAGCGGAGGGCGGTTTGCTTTCTGTGGCACTTTCCCTGGGGTCGCCCCCGCCGGCCGTTAACCGGCACCGTGCTTCCGTGGAGCCCGGACTTTCCTCACGCGGACGGGTTTCCCCATTGCCCGCGCGCGGCCATCCGGCCGCCTGACGCCCCGAACACTTAGGCCGAAGTGTCCGTGGCCGCAACCAGATCGGCGAGGCCGGCAATCACCGCGCGCGTCTCCTCGTCGGCTTCGCCCCCGAAATCCGCGGGCCGGTAGCGGCGCTGGAAGGCACCGACGACCGTTGCCATGTCGTTCGCCTCGAGGTCGTATCCGATGTGCGTCAGGGCCACGCCCGCATCGCCCGGTGCCACCGGCGATCCTGGTTCGGGCCACAGGCCGATGCCTTCGTCCGCAAGCGCGCGCCACGGGAACAGCTCGCCCGGATCGATCTTGCGCGCGGGCGCGATGTCGGAATGGGCGACCACGTTGCGTGCCGGGATCGGGTGGCGCGACAGAATCCCGTGGCACAGGCCGGTGAGCGCTTCGATCAGGGGTTCGGGGAAGGGGCGGTAGCCATAGTCGTGGCCGGGGTTCGACAGCTCGATCCCGATGGAGCGGGAATTGATGTCCCGCCAGCCGCGCCAGGCGCCGACACCCGCATGCCCCGCGCGGCGCTCTTCATCGACCAGCTGCCAAATGGTGCCGTCCTCGTCGATCAGGTAGTGCGCGCTGACCTTGGATTCCGGATTGCACAGCCAGTCGCGCGCGCGCGTCGTGGGCATCATGCCGGTGTAGTGGATGACCAGCGTGTCGATCACCGGCGCCACGCCGTTTTCGGCCTTGCGGGTGCCGTGGTTGGGGGAGCGGTGGTCGGTGATCACGTGCCGCGCGCTCCCGCGATCTCCTCGCGCCGCGCCTCGAGCGCGAGCCAGCGCGTCTCCGCGTTCTCGATGGCCGTGCCCACCTCTTCGAACTTGCGCGCAGCCGCCGCGTAGGCGTCGGGGTCCTTGGTGTAGAGGTTCGGGTCGGCGAGTACCTTCTCGAGCTCGGCCTTCGCCGCCACCAGCGCCTCGATCCGGCCGGGCAGCTCCTCGAGCTCATGCTGTTCCTTGAAGGACAGCTTTGTCGCCGCCGCGGGCCGGGCCTTCTGTGCGGGTTTGCCGGTCGCCGCCTTCGTGCCGTCGCTCTTGCTGCCGTTGCCCTTCGCGCCGCGCGCTGGCCGCTTTCGCTGGCGCAGATAGTCGGAGTAGCCGCCGGGATATTCCTCGACCGTGCCGCCGCCCTCCACCGCGATGGTCGAACTTACCACCCGGTCGAGGAAGTCGCGGTCGTGGCTGACAAGCAGGACCGTGCCCTCGTAGCTGTCGAGCATGTCGAGCAGCACGTCGAGCGTGTCGGAATCGAGGTCGTTGGTCGGCTCGTCCAGCACCAGCAGGTTCGACCGCTGGGCCAGGATCTTGGCCAGCAGCAGCCGGTTCCGCTCTCCGCCGTCGTGACGGGCGCGCGCGCCAGCGTGTCGTCGAACAGGAAGTCGCGCAGATACGCGACCACGTGGCGCTGACGGCCGCGCACCATGATCGAATCCCCGCCCTGGGGCGCCAGCGTGTGCCAGAGCGTCTCGTTGGGGTCGAGCTGCTCGCGGTTCTGGTCGAACATGGCGACGGTCAGGTTCTTCGCGCGCTTGAGGCGGCCCGAATCCTTCTCCAGCTCGCCGGTCAGCAGCTTCAGCAGGGTCGATTTGCCCGCGCCGTTCGGCCCGATGATCCCCACCCGGTCGCCGCGCAGGATGCGGGTCGAGAAGCGGTCGATGATCACATCGTCGCCGAACGCCTTGGTCAGGTTCTCGCATTCGACCACGAGGCGGCTGGAGATGGGACCGCTCTCGACCTCGAACTTCGCCAGGTCCTGTCCGGTCAGCAGCGCCTTGCGCTGGGCGCGAAGCTGTTCGAGCCGCGTGAGGCGGCCCTGGTTACGTTTGCGCCGCGCGGTCACGCCGCGCTCGAGCCAGCGTGCCTCGGCGCGCAGTTTCTGGTCGAGCTTGCGCGCCGCGGCGACCTCGGCATCCGCGACCCGCTCGGTCCAGGCGTCGAAGTCGCCATAGCCGCTGCCGTTCTGGCGCAGCTGGCCTCGGTGCAGCCAGAAGGTGTCGGTCGTGATCTTCTCGAGGAAGGCCCGGTCATGGCTGATGACGACCAGGGTCTTGCGCCGCTCGACCAGTTCGCGTTCCAGCCACTCGATGGTCGGAAGGTCGAGATGGTTCGTCGGCTCGTCCAGCAGGAGCACGTCCGGGTTGCCGAGCAGCGCGCGCGCGATGGCCGCGCGGCGGGCCTCGCCGCCCGACAGCGTGTCGGCCATGCGGTCGCCGTCGATCCGGACCCGCGACAGCGCCGCATCCACGTCGTGGCGCGGCGCGTTCTCGTCCCCGGCGACGAACTCGGCGACGCTCATGTGCGGCGGCAGCGGGACGTCCTGCGGCAGGTATCCGATCTCGAGGCCCGGCTCGACATAGAGTTCGCCGCCGTCGGGCACGATCAGGCCGGCAAGCACCTTGAGGATGGTCGATTTGCCCGTGCCGTTCCGCCCGACGAGGCAGGCCCGCATGCCGGGCAGGAGCGACAGTTCCGCGCCGGTGAACAGCGGCGGTCCGCCGAAGCCGACGGCGGCGTCCTTGAGCGTGATCAGCGGCGGGTCGGCGGCCATCGGCGGCGGGCGGTCAGTTGAGTCTGCGCTGCGCGCAGATCTTGTCGTAGGCCGCGTTGATGTTTGCGAGCTTGTCGTTCGCCACCTCGACGAACTCCTCCGGCATGCCCTGGGCGATCAGCGTGTCGGGATGGTTCTCGCGCAC
>JAYPUG010000060.1:0-251 GCA_038133965.1 Rhodospirillaceae bacterium
GCGATCTACAACGCGCGCTTCACCGGCACACCGATGATCGTGACGGCCGGCCAGCAGGAGGTCGGCCACGGCCTGACCGAACCGCTGCTCTATGACCCGCTGGTCCCCATCGCCACGCCGCTGGTGAAGTGGGCGACCGAGATCACCCGGCTCGAGGACCTGCCGCGCGTCGTCCGCCGGGCCGCCAAGATCGCGACGACCGCACCCACCGGGCCGGTCTTCATCTCGCTGCCGGGCGATGTGCTGAACGA
>JAYPUG010000060.1:261-5200 GCA_038133965.1 Rhodospirillaceae bacterium
GGGCATCGACCTGGGTGCCCGCACACGCATCGACACCGCCATGCGGCCGTCCGACGAACGCCTCGCCGCGCTCGCCGACCGGCTGCTTGCTGCGAAGAACCCGGCGATCCTCGCGGGCAACGAGGTGGTTACCTCCGACGCGCTGGCCGAAGTCGCGGCCTTCGCCGAGGTGCTCGGTGCGCCCGCCTATCAACAGACAACCGCCTACGGTTCCTTCTTCCCCTCCGAACACCCCGCCTTCATGGGCGCGCTGTCGCGCAACCAGAAAGAGGTGCGCGGCATCCTCGAGGCCTACGACCTGCTGGTGGTCGTCGGCGCAGACGTGCTGCGCATGTCGGTGATGAGCGAGACGGACCCCCTGCCGCCGGACCTGCCCATCGTCCAGATGGGCCTTGTCGATTGGGAGATGGGCAAGAACTATCCCGCCGAGATGGCCGTGCGCGGCGACGTGCGCGAGACCCTGGCGGCGCTCAACCCGGTGATCGCGGCGCGGGGCGGCGATGCCCATGCCGGTACGGCGCGCAACCGCATCGCGGCGCTGGCCGACACCAACTGGTCGGCCAAGCGCGCGCGGCGGGTCGCGGAACTTGCCACCGACGCGGACACGACGCCCATTCGGTCCGACTGGCTGATGGCGACCATCGCCGACGCCCTGCCAGAGGGCGCGATCGCGGTGAACGAGGGGCTCACCACGACCTGGAACCTGTTGCAGTTCCTGCCCTTCCGCGACCGCTACGACTTCCATTCCTTCGCCAGCGGCGGCATCGGCTGGGCGCTGCCGGCCGCGGTCGGCATCCAGCTCGCACAGCCCGGGCGGCCGGTCGTCGCGCTGGTCGGCGACGGGTCGGCGATGTATTCGATCCAGGCGCTGTGGACGGCGGCCAACATGAACGTGCCGGTGACCTACGTGATCCTGAACAACCAGGGCTACCGCATCCTCAAGCAGCGCCTGAAGGCGTTCCACGGCAACGAGACCTATATCGGCATGGATATCGACCAGCCGGCCATCGACTTCGTCGAGATGGCGAAATCGATGGGTGTCGCTGCCGAGCGGGTGACGGAGCCCGGTGGCGTGCGCGCGGCCCTGTCCGCCGCGATGGCCAACAACGGTCCCAACCTGATCGACATCCGGGTGGAGCGCGGCGTCTGACCATGTCCGAGGGTGCCGCCGCGCACGCCGAACGGCGGCCGTCCGTGCTGGCGCCCTTCGCGGTGCGCAGCTTCCGTTTCCAGTGGCCCGGCGATCTGGCGACCTCCTGGTCGTTCGAGATGGAGACGATCATCCTCGGATGGTTCGTCCTGGTGGCCACAGACTCGGTCATGCTGTTGGCGGTGTTCGGCGCGCTCCAGTATCTCGGAACCCTCGTCGCGCCCATGTTCGGCGTGGCCGGCGACCGGCACGGCGCACGCACCGTCCTGTGTTCGATGCGCGCCTTCTACACGCTGCAGGCCGCCGCGCTGACGGCCTTCGCCTATTTTGACGCGCTGGGCCCCATCCAGGTCTTCGTCATCGGCGGGCTGATGGGCATCGTCCGCCCGTCCGACATCGCCATCCGTTACGCGCTGGTCGGAGAGACCATTCCTTCGCGCCAGATGGTGGGTGCGATGGGCATCTCGCGCACGACCAGCGATTCCGCACGCGTCGCCGGCGCGCTGGCGGGCGCAGGTCTTGTCGCGGCGCTGGGCATGGCCCATGCCTATGTCGCCGTCACGGCGCTCTATGCGGTCTCGTTCGTGCTGACACTGGGTGCCGCGCGGCGTCCGGCCGACACCGCCCCCGAAGGCACCGTGCGCACCTCGGCCTTCCGGGACATGACCGACGGCCTGGTCTATGTCCGCCGCACGCCCCACCTGTTCGGCGCGATGATGCTCGCCCTGCTGGTCAACATCTTCGCCTTCCCCCTGATCGGCGGCGTATTGCCCTATGTGGCGCGTGAGGTGTACGGCACCGACCAGACGGGGCTCGGCTACCTGGCCGCCAGCTTCGCCTTCGGCGCGTTGATGGGCTCGCTCATCCTCGCGGCCAACCGGCGCGGCATCCGCGCCGGGCGGATGATGATCTGTTTCGCCGCCTCATGGTTCGTCATGCTCATCGCCTTTGCATGGATGGACGTGCTCATCGTTGGCATGCTCGTCCTCGTGCTCGCCGGATTGAGCCAGACCCTCTCGCTCGTCCCGCTCTCGGTCATGCTGGTGCAGACTTCGGACCCGCGCATGCGCGCGCGGGTGCTGGGTGTCCGCATGCTCGCCATCTACGGCCTGCCCATGGGACTGCTGGCTGCCGGTCCGCTGATCGACTGGTTCGGTTTCGCGGCAACGGCGACGGCCTATGGCGGCATCGGAATCGTGGCCACGGCGCTCATACTGCGGCACTGGTTCCGTCACGTCTGGCCCGCCGACGCGGCGGCCAACACGTCCTAGCCGGCTTCGCCCAGGACGAACTCCCGGTAGCGCACAAAGGCCGTCTCGATCAGCTCGTCGGGGTCGCGTTGCCACCAGTTGCGCCTCGAGAAGAGCTCCAGCTCGTCGTAGCCGTCATAACCCGCCGCACGGACCTTCGCGCGCATGCCGGGCAGGTCGATCACCCCGTCGCCCGGCATCCCCCGGTCGGACCCGTCGATCTCCTCGCTGTCTCGCAGCCAGTCGCTGAACTGGAACGACAGGATGCGCCCCCGCGACGCGGCGATGGCGACGTCGAGACCCGGGTCCCACCAGACGTGATAGGCATCGACGATCAGTCCTGTTCCCGCGCCCAGCTCGACGCAGACATCGTTCGCGAGCGCGAGCGTGCTGAAGATCGAGCCGCCCGCCGCGCGCATGGGATGGATCGCCTCCAGCGCCAGGTTGATCCCCGCCGCGCGTGCCTCCGGCAACAGTTCGCCCAAGGCGTCGCGTGCCCGGCCGCGCGCGCCGGCCACGTCGCGTGAGCCGTCGGGCACCCCGCCCGCGATGATTACCAGGTGGCGCGCGGAGATATCCGCCGCCAGCGCGATGGCGCGGCGGTTCTGCTCGTGGTTTGCCGCGCGGCGCCCCGGATCGTCCTCGGTCACCGGTGCGCAGCGCGACACGCCCAGCACCTCGATGCCCGCATCGCGAAGCCGTTTGCCGGCAGGTCCCGCACCCATCTCCTCAATGCTTTCGCGCCGCACCGTCATCGCCCGGATGCCGTGGCGCGCATAACCCTCGACCGCCTGTTCGAACGACCACTGGCGCTCGGTCGTCCCCTGGTGCATGGCAAAGCGTTCGGGCGTTTTCATCGGCCTGTTTCCCCATCCGCGAGCCGCAGCGTCGCTTCACGCTCGATGGTGAATTCCCCGCGCGGCCCGACACCCGAAATCTCAAAGCGCGCCACATAGTCGCCGGGACCCCAATCCTGTCCGCCCCGCTTCTTTCCCGAGAAGGAAAAGAACTCGGCGACCGAACGCTCCGCCTCGCGTCCGCCCGCATGGATCAGCGCCCCGTCGGGGCCGCGGATCTCGATCCCGATCCGCGTTCCGGCGGGAACGCCGAACAGGATCGCGAAGCCGACCAGCGCGTCCGGGTTCGCCGCGGCGGTAACGGGGTAGCCGTCGAACTTCGCCGTCAGCTTCTCGGGCACCGCCGTCGTCAGCCCGACGCGCCGCACGACCACGCTCTCATATGTCTCGTCCGGCGTGTTCGCGCGGTCCGACCAGACGGGGCGCACGGCCAGCGGCACGGTAGGGTTACCCCCCTCTTCCATAACGAAACGCCCGGCGAACGGATCGTAGAGTTGGTTACCCCGAGCCACCTGGAAGTGCAGGTGCGGCAGCTCCGACCAGCCGGAGCTGCCGATCCGCCCGAGCAACGTGCCGCGCGGTACCAGGTCGCCGGTCTTCACCGCGATGCTGCCCTTCGCCATATGGCAGTACTGGGTCGTCCAGCCGCGACCGTGATCGATACGCACGCCGTTGCCGCAGCGCGCCGCATCGCGGTCCGCGGCGCGCACGCGCATGGGCGTGTTGTCCAGGCCGTCGCGCGTCCCGATCACCTTGCCGGGGGCGGCGGCAAGGACATCGACCGACGCGCCGGGATCGAGCGGCGCGATGTCGGTCCCGCGGTGCTCCTCGTAGGTGCGCACGCCGCCGAGGAAATCCGTATAGCCCGCGCCCGGCGTCAGGTCGGCATAGGCCATGTACCAGCAGTCCCAGCCGATCCGGCAGCGCGCGGGGAACCCGAACTCCGGCGGCGGCACCTCGGCAGCCGACTGGGCGGTCGCGGGCATCGCGCCGGGAGGAAGGAATGCCCACAGCACGGCAAGGGCGGCGAGGATGCCGGATCGGGCCGTCATGCGCCCGTGTCGAGGAGCGAGAGCAGCAGGTCGGCGTTCGAGGGATCGGCGGCCAGTTCACCCCGCTCGACCTGGCGGGAGATCTCGACCAGCCGGGCGTTGACGGGCGCCGCCCCGCCGAGCCGTTCCTGCTCGCGCACGACCAGCCCGTTGATGTCGTCCACCTCGGCCCGCCGTCCCTTGAGCCAGTCCTGCAGGGTCGCGACCATGGTGTCGGGAAGGGTCCAGCCGGTCAGCACCCGGTCCAGCAGGACCGAGGCGAAGTGATCGGGGTCGTTCACGTCGATGCGCTCGTCGCCGAAAATCGGCACGAGATCCTGGCCCAGCGCCATGGCCGTGCGCACGGCCTCGCGCCCCGCCGCCTTCATCACGTCGTGCATGCCCGGTATCGCGATGGCATCGGCCAGCGGCAGGCCGAGGATCGAGGACGGCAGGAACTCGGACGCGTTGGCCACGAGCTTCATCCACTTGGCCGAGCGGATGTCGTCCTTCGTCTCGGCCTTGCCGGCATGGTCCAGAACCGAGACGACCTCGGCCTCACGGCCGGCGGTACTCCCGTCGAACGCGCCGACGCCGAACCAGGTCCCATCCGGTCCCGTCTGGCGCGTGACCACGCCTGGCTCATAGAGG
>JAYPUG010000060.1:5210-9570 GCA_038133965.1 Rhodospirillaceae bacterium
CGGCCACCCCGATCACCGCGCCGCCGGTGCGCTCGGGGCCGACGACGTCGGCCACGGCATCGATGGTCATGCCGTTCTGGAGGCCGACCACCAGCCCGTCTGCGGCGAGATAGGGTTTGATGAGTTCGCACGACCAGCGCGTGTCGTAGGCCTTCACGCCCAGGAAGACGAGGTCGAAGGGTTCGGTCATCGTGGCCAGATCGCAGAGATGGTGCGCACGGACGTCCGTGACCACCGTCTCGTCGGGCATTTCGACGCGCAGGCCGTTCGCGCGCATCGCCTCGACATGGGCCGGCCACTGATCGATCAGCACGACGTCGAGGCCGCCGTTGATCATGTCCGCGCCGAAGGCCGCGCCGTTCGCGCCCGCGCCCAGTACGGCAATGCGTTTGTCGGTCATCGGATCGTCCCGTATCTGCCCGCTCCGAAACTGCCGGTTCGGGCCGTGCACTTTCAAGGCTCGTGTGACAGCATGCGCGCGCAAATGCGTTCGATCCACCCGCGAGACGTCACATGTCATTACCGACCGTTCCGAACATCTCCGCCCACGGTGCCGACATTCCCGCCATCGGCTACGGCACCATGCTGTTTCCCGAGCCCGAGCGCGCGGTCGGCCTGGTCGAGCATGCGCTTGAGACCGGCTACCGCCACATCGACACGGCCCGCAAATACGGCTCGGAACAGTGGGTCGGCGAGGGCATCCGCGCCTCGGGCCTGGCGCGCGAGGACATCTGGGTCACGACGAAGGTGACGGAAGAGGACGCGAAGGCCGACGACTTCGCCCGCTCGGTCGAGACCAGCCTCGAGACGCTGGGCCTCGATTACGTGGACCTGCTGCTGATCCACTGGCCGCAGCCGCGCGTGCCGCTGGAAGAGACGCTCGGCGCGCTGGCCAAGGCGAAACGCGAGGGGCTTGCGCGCAACATCGGCGTGTCGAACTTCACCATCGCGCTGCTCGACGAGGCGATGGCCAAGTGCCCCGAGCCGATCGTCACCAACCAGATCGAGTACCACGCCTATATCCGGCAGGACCGGCTGATCGCGGCGTGCCGCAAGCACGGCATCCTCGTCACCTGCCACGTGCCGCTGGCGCGCGGCGCGGTGCTGGAGGACCCGGTGGTCCGCGAAATCGCGGCGGCGCACGGCCGCAGCCCGGCACAGGTCGCGCTGCGCTGGCTGGTCCAGCAGACCGATGTGGGCGTGGTGCCGCGCGCGCTGGAGTTTTCCGAGATCGAGGAAAACATCACGATCTTCGACTTCGCGCTGAGCGACGACGAGATGGCCCGCATCGCCACGCTCCAGGACCGCAACCTGCGGGTCGTGGATCCCGAGGTGCGCCGTCCGGTCTGGGACGAAGGCTGAGCCCGGCCGTCAGTCCGCGTCGCGGAACAGCACGCCACGCGCATAGAGGTCCTCCACCGCGCTCCGGTCCATGCCGAGCAGCGCGTCGAGCACCTCGGGCGCGGAACTGCCGAACGGCGCAATCCAGTCCCGCGCGGCGGCGGACGCATCGGGCATCGAGAAGGGCGGATTGGGCACCCGGAACGAGCCCGCCGCGTCGGACACGGTGGCAAACGCCTCGCGGTGCACCAGCTGGGGATCGTCGAACAGCTCGCGGATTTCGCGGTAGCGCGCGCAGGGCACCTTGTTCTGCATCAGGACGCGCTCGCACTCCTCGGCCGTGCGGCCCTCGGTCCAGGCCTCGACCAGCGCCATCAGCGCGGCATAGTTGCGGTTCCGGTCCGGGTGGGTGACGAAGCGCGGATCCTCGATCCATTCGGGCGCGTCCATCGCGCGGGCCATGTTCTCGAACGTCAGCTGGCCGCCGGGCGCCACCATCACGAAACCGTCGCTGGCGCGTACCGGCCGGTAGTACCCGCGCGGCCCCTGGACGGGGTTCTGTTCGAGCTGGATCTCGTACACGAGCAGCCAGATCACGCTTTCCATCAAGGACACGTCGATGAAGCGGCCCGCACCGGTCCGCTCGCGCGCGAACAGCGCGGCGTTGATCGCGCCGAAGGCCTGGATGGCGGCCATCACGTCGGCAAGGAACAGCCCGACGAAGCCAGGCCGGGTCATCTCGGGCTGCTGGTCCATGAGCGCCATCTCGTAGCCCGAGGCCGCCTGCACCACCGGCGCATAGGCCGGGTTCTGGGCATCCGGTCCGGTCTGGCCAAAGCCCGAGATTGAGCAGTAGATCGTGTCGGCGCGCACGGCACGGATGGCCCCGTGGTCGAGGCCGAGCCGCGCCATCACGCCCGGGCGCGCATTCTCGACCACCACGTCGCAGTGGCGCGCGAGGTCGAGCGCAAGCGCCCTGCCGTCCGGCGACTTCAGGTCGATGGCGAGGCTGTGCTTGCCGCAGTTGAGGTGGCCGTACACCGCGCTCTCGCCGTCGCGGATGGGGTTGGCGCGGCGGTTCTGTTCGCCGCCCGGCGGCTCGACCTTGATGATCTCGGCGCCCAGGTCCGCGAGCTGGCGCGTGCAATAGGGGCCGGCCATCATCGTGGTGAAGTCCAGCACCCGGACGCCGTCGAGCAGGCCGGTCATGGTCATGCGTCCGCCTAGCGCAGCAGGTCGCGCGCGACGAGCATGCGCTGGATCTGGTTGGTGCCCTCGAAGATCTGGGTGACCTTGGCGTCGCGCATCATCCGCTCGACCGGGAATTCCTTCATGTAGCCGTAGCCGCCGAGGATCTGCACCGCATCGGTCGTCACCTTCATCGCCGCGTCGCTGGCCAGCGTCTTCACCATCGCCGACAGGCCGCCATAGCCGTCCATCTCGCCCCGGTCGTAACGCGCCGTCACCTCGTAGAGGAGCGAGCGCGCCGCCGCGATCTGCATCGCCATGTCGGCCATCATGAACTGCAGCCCCTGGAAATCCGAGATCGGCTTGCCGAACTGCTTGCGGTCCTTCGCAAACGCGACCGCCTGGTCCAGCGCGCCCTGGGCGATGCCCAGCGCCGAGGCCGACATGGCGGGCCTGTTGAACTCCATGCACTTCATGGCGATCGCAAATCCCTCGCCGTCGCCGCCGACCATGGCGTCGGCCGGCACGCGGACATCCTCGAAGAAGAAGTCGCAGTTCGGCGTCGCGCCGTTGTACCCCATCTTCGCGTTCTTCGGCCCGCGCACGACCCCGGGCAGCCCGGTATCGACGATGAAGGCCGAGACGCCCTTCGCACGCGGCGCATCGTTCGTGCGCGCCAGCACCAGCACGTAATCGGCGACCGGCCCGCAGGTCACGAAGATCTTGTTGCCCGTGATCAGCCAGTCGTCGCCGTCGCGTACGGCGCGCGTGCGCAGCGACGCGGCGTCGGAGCCCGCCTCCGGCTCCGACAGGGCAAACGCGACCAGGGTCCGGCCCTCGGCCAGCATCGGGAAGTATTTCCGCTTCTGCTCCTCGCTGCCGCCGAACAGAAGCGGCAGCGCCATGCCGTTGCCGTTCTCGCCCACCATCACCGACAGCGACAGCGAGTAACGCGCCAACTCCTCGCGCGCGATGCACAGCTTGGTCAGCGAGCCGCCCGGCCCGCCATATTCCTCCGGCACGCTCCACTGCAGCAGGCCCAGGTCGCCGAACTTGGGAATAATCTCCGCGGGGAACCGGTCCTCGTGGTCGATCTCGTCGGCGATCGGCGCGACCTCCTGTTCGGCGAAGCGCCGCATCTGGTCGCGGAAGATCCGGTCGTCTTCCGAGAAGTGGATCGGGGTAAAGCTCATCGACAATCCATACCGCGCGTGCCCGCGGGCCGCGGGCGCAGGCCGTCCGCCACGCGCACCGGGGTCAGCCGGCCGGGTTCTGTTCGAAGTAGGCGGCGTCCTCGGCCGACTGGGTCCAGCCTTCGTTGGTCGGCCAATCGACCTTGCGCGACACCATGTCGGTGCCATAGCGCACCCGGAACAGCAGCGTGCGTTCCGGCCCGTTCGTGTACTCGTGGACCTCGCCCGGCGGGTGCACGACGAAGCCGCCCGGGCGCACTTCGACCGTGGTGTCCGGCGTCTTCATGGTGCCGCCGCCCGAGAAGCAAAAATAGATTTCCGTGGCGTCAGGGTGACAGTGGTTGGGGCTGACCTGGCCCGGCTCCCAGCAGGCAACCGTGAAGTCGCCGTCGGCCTCCCGGCCGAGAATCTTCTCGACGTGTTTCTTCGGGTCGAACTCCTGTTCGTCCTCAAGCGCGAACGCGTGCATGGCCAATCCTCCCGCCAACGCCTGTTTCGTAGTTCCGCCGCAGCCTAGGGCAGCGCCAAGGGCCCCGGCAAGCGTGGCGCGGGAGATGGTCTGGCAGGTTTTCGTGAGGTGCCGTGGCGCGCCCGGGAGGACTCGAACCCCCAACCTCCTGATCCGTAGTCAGACGCTC
>JAYPUG010000061.1:0-9567 GCA_038133965.1 Rhodospirillaceae bacterium
CCCGCAGCGCGCCCGTAGCTCAGTTGGATAGAGTGTCGGCCTCCGAAGCCGAAGGTCACAGGTTCGAATCCTGTCGGGCGCGCCATCCTGCGCCCCGCGCGCACCCTCTGGCCCCCGACGGCAAGGGGGCACGCAGAACCGGGTTCGAAAGGCCCCGAACCGCGAGGACGGAACGGCAACGGCACCTTTCGCATACGAGGCGCCATAGTTTTGGCACAGTGCTTGCTTAGATATTCACCGAAAGTGAGGTCTGTCACAGCGCCGAAACGATTGTCCGTTAACCCTTTGGCACCGCCCTATACGGGTAGTATGATATGCCGCACGGGGGGCTCTTCGGGGCAAGAACAGTCGGTTAGCTGGAAACTCACAAACGGAAGCAAACTGACGAGCTGATCCAATGCATGGTCTCATCCGAAATATTCACGCCATCGTCCTGACCCTGGTCGTCGTCGTCGCGCTGGCCGCGATCGCCGCGACCAACGCCACGGCGCAGGTCACGCAGCTTCTGTTCGAGGATCGCGCCGCCGATGCCAAGGAAGGCACGCTGTTCTAAGCCAAGGGACGGTTTGAAATTCGCTGGACCGCCACGGGCGGCCAGTTCCTGGTCAAACTTGTCGACAAGAACAACATCGAGCTGATCTCGAGCGCGCCGCAGTCGCGCGAGGGCGACGACTCGCCGCCGATGACCGGTAAGATGCCGTTCTCCGGTCCGGGCACCTTCCGGGCCGTTATCCAGGCCTCAGGTCCCTGGCACGTGCGGATCATTGAATTCGAGTAAGCCTCCGAAACCACGTTTCGGCCTGCTTGACCGCCGCCCCGTCCATGCTCGGGGCGGCGTTCGCATGTCCGTGCCACGAAATTGCCGCCGCAAGATCAAACGGGTGTGCGTTTCGGCCGCTAGCTTGCGCACCGTCAATACGCATGCGACGCGAATTGGCGAGAGCCTTGACGAACGAGTTGCGGTAAAGTGTTCCTGAAACGAAAGCATGCGGCAGCACCGCGCCGGGAACCCGGCAATACGGACCGCCCGCACGAAAGACCCGATATGAGCGACGCGGTTACCACCCCCGAAAACAACCCGCCGGCACAACCGGCACGCAGCCTCCAGGATATTCCGCCGGATCCCATGCCGGGTTCGGCACCACGCCAGAACACCGAGCCACGCCCGCAGCGCAGCGTCGGCGCGCGCATGACGGTGGGCCCGGGGATCGACCTCAAGGGCGAGATCGACAACTGCGACACCATCGTCGTGGAAGGCAACCTCCAGGCGACCCTGTCGGGAGAGGTCCTCGAGGTCGCGGAAGGCGGCGTCTTCAAGGGCAATGCCAAGGTCGCCGAAGCCGACATCCAGGGCCGGTTCGAGGGCGAACTGAGCGTGTCCGGCATCCTGCGCGTGCGCAGCGGCGGGCACGTCAACGGCACCGTCAAGTACGGCCGGATCGAGGTCGAAGCTGGTGGCGAGATCGCCGGTTCCATCAGCCGCGACGAATCCGCGCCGGCCGCGTCCGACCGCCCGCGCACGGGGTTGCCGACGCGATCGTGATGGGTTTTGTGCGGCGAAACCGCACATACCGCGCCACCTTCGATTGACTCTGCCCGGGTCGATTCCTACATTCCGCTCATCTTCGAACAGACGGTCCCGGATGCGGGCTTGACCCCCGCCGCCGTTTCCGAACGAGCAGACCCGAGCGGGTTGCGCGCAACGCGCCGTATCGCCGTCTGCCCGCCAGATTTCGCCGCCGTGCCGCCCGCAACGGGCCGGTCCCGCGGCCCCAAGATTGGAGAGTGCTTAATGGCCGACGAAAAACTTCCCATCGCGATCCTCGCCGCCGCCGGTTTCGCCGAAACCACCTTCACCGACACCCAGAAGTTCCTTCTGGCCAAGGGCTGCAAGTTCAAGGTCGTCTCGCCCGACGGTGGCCTGGTTCAGGGCTGGCATGACGGCGCGTGGGGCCACCACTTCATGGCCGACGAGAAGATCGCCGACGCGCTGGCCGCCGACTATGCCGGCCTGATCGTTCCCGACGGCGCGAACAGCCGCGACACGCTGGCCGAGAACGTCCACACCAAGCGCCTCGTGAGCGCCTTCCTGGCCGCCGAGGCGCCGGTCCTGGCGATCGGCGAGGGTGTCGGCCTGCTCGTCACGGCGGACGTCGCGGCTGGCCGCAAGCTGGCCGCAACGGCCGAGTTCAGCGAGGAGCTGATCCGTGCCGGCGCCGACTGGGCGGGCGACGAGACCCTCGTCACCGACGGTCAGCTGATCACGGCAACCCCGGAGGCGAGCACGCAGAAGTGCCTCGAGGGCTTCCTCAAACTCGTCAGCGACGATTCCGTGCCCCAGGCCGCCTGACGCACACCTGCAGTTTGAGCCTTGCAGCGCCCGGCCTCGTGCCGGGCGTTTGCTATTCGGGCCGCACGAACCGCGCGATGAGGCTTTCGACCGGTGCGCCGCGCTCTTCGCGCAGGGTCGCCGCCGCGATCTCGATACCGGTGAATCCCGCCGCCCGGGCCGCCGCATCGAGGTAGGACGCCGCGAGCCGGAAGCGGCCCGACGGCATCAGATGACACGCACCTTCCTCCTCGGCAGCGGCCTCGAAGGTCGCGACGAACGCCCCGCCCGGCGCGAGAACGCGGAAGATTTCCGGCAGTAACGGCTCAAGCTCGCCGACATAGACAAGGACATCAACGGCCGCAACCAGGTCCGCGCTGCCATCGCCCAGATCCTCAAGAGCCGGGCGCAGGTCCGCCTCGACGAGCGTGTCGTAGATGCCGCGCGCACGCGCGCGCTCCAGCATTTCCGGTGAAAGGTCGACCCCGATCAGCGACACGGCAAGGTCCTGCAGGGCCACGCCGGACAGGCCGGTACCGCAGCCCAGATCGACGACACGAAGCCCCCCGTTCGCGCGCCAGTGCCGCACGGCATCGGCCACCAGTTCCGGCCCCCGGTAGTTCAGGTTCCCGGTCAGGTGTTCATCGAAATGGTCGGCGTACCAGTCGAAGAAAGCGACGACGTAGTCGCGCGGCGCGGCTTCGGGCGAAGCCTCCGCCCCTAGCGCCGCGATCATGAAGGCCGGCCCCGTGCGCTCGGGCGCAATTTCCCGGCAGCGGCGGTAATGGCCGAGCGCATCTTCGCGCCTGTTCTGGCGCGACAGGACATCGCCCATCAGCCAGTGCGCGTTCAGGCAATCGTCATCGAGGGCGAGTGCTCGCCGGAAAAAGCCTTCCGCGCGTTTTTCGTCGCCGTGAAACAGCAGGGATGCGCCGACATCGGCGATGTGTTCGGCCTCGACGGCATCGCCCCGCCGCGCAGCTTCAGCCGCATCTTTGGTCCGGCCGGCCGCCTCCAGCGCGTGCGCATACAGACGCCACCCGGCCACATGTTCGGGCAGGCCCGCGAGCAGGCGTTCGAGAACGCCAACGGCGCCCGGCGCGTCGCCATCGTCCAGGAGTCGTTCGGCTTGAAAGAAATCGTCCGCGCTCATGGCGCGATCATATCGCGCGTGCGGCGGTTCGTGCAGGCAGGCGGGGGTTCGGTATCAGGGACAGCCTGGCCGGCTGTTTCCCTTGCCCGGCGGCGGACAGGGAGAGGGAAGCACCTTGGCGTTGGCGCTGCGGTCCAGGCGCACGATCGTCGGTGCGGCATAGGCAACACCCGCGGCCAGGCCCAGGCGCGCCAGCGCCTTGCGGCGACTCATCGAGGTCTTTTCGGATGATGCTTCGTGCTTCACGGGGTGTCCTCGTTCCCAAAGAGAGTCCGGTACCATCGCATTTCGCGTCCGCGGACCGGCACCGCAGCCGTGCGTTCCCGATCCGTCCTCGGATACTATATCGGGGCGCCGCGTCCGCGCAACAACCTCTATGTTAAAAATCATTTCTGAACAACAGGTTACCGACTTGCCCGAAGACACTTCACCGCAACCCGAAGGCGAAGATTCCGCGGCGCTGACGGTCCGCACGACCCGCGGCGTGTGCCGGTTCCTGGTCAATGCGGGATACGCCGTGCTGACCGAGTTCTCGCTCGCGAACAACCGGCGGGCCGACGTGATCGGGCTCGCGGGCGACGGCAGCTTCGCGATCGTCGAGGTCAAGGTGAGCGTCGCGGACTTCCGCTCCGACGCGAAATGGCCGGAATACGAAGATTTCTGCGACCGGCTCTATTTCGCGGTCCCGCCCGAGTTTCCCGACGAGCTGATCCCCGAGGCGACCGGGCTGATCGTCGCGGATGCCTATGGCGCCGAGGAAATCCGCCCAGCCCCGGAAACCGGGCTCCATGCGAGCCGGCGCAAGGCGCTGACCCTGCGGTTCGCGCGCGCCGCGGCCGAACGCCACCAGCGGCTGGTCGATCCCAGGGTCTAGCGAAGGCCTCTAGCGCGCCATGCGCGCGATGGTGTCGGTGGTCGAAAATCCGTCCACCAGGTCGGCCAGCACGACCCGCCCGCCATAGCCGGTCACCAGGTCGCCGCCGACCACCTCGTCGAGCGCATAGTCGGAGCCCTTCACCAGAACGTCGGGGCGCAGCGCCTCGATCAGCTCCAGCGGCGTGTCCTCGGCAAAGAGCGTGACCGCATCGACCCCCGCCAGCGAGGCGATCACCCGGGCGCGTGCGTCCTGGGGCTGTACCGGCCGGCCGTCGCCCTTGAGCCGGCGCACCGAGGCATCGTCGTTGAGCGCGACGATCAGCCGGTCGCACGCGGCGCTCGCCTGTTCGACCAGCGAGATGTGACCGGGATGGACGAGGTCGAAACACCCGTTCGTGAATCCGACGGTAAGGCCGCGCGCGCGCCATTGCGCAACCCTGTCGATCAGTTCCTCACGGGCCAGGACCTTCGTGCCCATCCCCGAACCGCCGCCCAGCGCGTCGGCCAGTTCCGTGGCGCGCACGACCGCCGTGCCGACCTTGCCGACGACGATGCCTGCGGCGACGTTGGCGAGCTGGGCGGCCTCCACCAGCGGCATCCCCGCCGCGAGGCCGGCCGCAACCGACGCCACCACCGTGTCGCCCGCGCCGGATACGTCGAACACCTCACGCGCCAGCGCGGGCAGATGGACGGCATCGTCGGCGGTCACGACGGTCATGCCGTCGGCGCCGCGCGTGGCGATCACCGCATCCACCCCGCAGGTGTCGATCAGGTGCCGCGCCGCAACGGCCACATCCTCGTCTCCGCCCGTTGCCATGCGCGTCGCCTCGGCGAGCTCGCGCCGGTTCGGCGTCAGCACATGCGCGCCGCGATAGCGGGAGTAGTCGTTCCCCTTGGGGTCCACCACCACATGCACGCTCGCCGCGCGTGCCGCAGCGATCGCGCGCGCGATCACCTCGTCCGTGAGGACGCCCTTGCCGTAGTCCGACAGGACAAGGGCGCCAAATCCGTCTCCCGAAAGTGCGCTCTCGAGCGCGTCCGCCAGCTCGGCCAGGGCCGCCGCCGAAAGCGGCTCGGTGCGTTCCTCGTCCGTGCGCAGCAACTGCTGGCTGCCGGCGATGAAGCGAGTCTTCACCGTGGTGGGCCGCCCGGCATCGGTCACGAGCGACAGGCTGACGGCCGCATCGCCATCGAGCACGGCGGCGGCCTCGCGCCCGGGCGCGTCGTCGCCCAGCGCCCCGAACAGAAGCGTGTGCGTGCCCAGCGCCGACAGGTTGTGGGCCACGTTGCCCGCCCCGCCGACCGCCGTTTCCTCGCGTGCGATGTGAAGCACGGGGATCGGCGCCTCTGGCGAGATCCGCTCGACGTCGCCATAGACGAAGCGGTCGAGCATGATATCGCCGGCACACGCGACATTGGCCGCAGAGAGCCTGTCCAGCCAGTCGATGAGGCGCGGTTTGCTGTTCATCGCGCCCCTAATACCAGTTGCGCCGCGCGCTTGCCCAGTCGCCCGTCATCCGGCCCCTCATCCCGTACCGTTCGTGCGGCAGAACAGGAAATCGGCCTGCACCGGCTTCCCGTCCGGACCCAGGGACAGGTTGTAGCGCCCGGCCTCCGCAAAGCCCTCGGCCGCGAGGAAGGCGATCACCTCGTCCGCCAGCGCCTGCCCCTCGTAGAGCGCCTCGAAGGACGCCTCCACATAGACATGCGCGAACCGGTCGAGAAGCGACTGCGCGCCGCGCAGGACCTCCAGCTCGAAGCCCTGCACGTCGATCTTGAGCAGAGCGGGCGCGACGATGTCGTGCGCCGCGACGAACGCATCCAGCGGGCCGGCCTCGACCTCGGCCGTCCCCACCTCCTCGGTGCCCGGGAACAGTTCCGACTGGCGCGCACCGATGGGCAGCAGCGACGAGCTGTCCGCCGCGGCGCTGACATGCATGGTCGCCGTGCCCCGTGCCGGCGCGACTGCTGCCTGGTGCAGCGTGACGCCGCCATCGCCGTCGAACAGGCGGCGAAAGCGCGTCGCCGCATCCGCCAGCGGCTCGAACGCAAAAATCCGCGCACCGGGGTGCAGGCCGCGCACCAGCAGAGAGAACTGGCCCACATTTGCGCCGATATCGACCACCGTCGCCAGGTTCATGGGCGCGATCACCGCCCGGTGCTCGATCGTCGCCCCCACGCCGAAGCGGAGGCCACGGCGGAAGACCGGGTTCGGCAGGAGCCGCAGCGCCTTCACGAACTGGCGGGCGCGCCGAGCGCAACCGTCAGGTCACGTCCCAGCCCTGCGAACGCAAGAGAGGACCCGTCGCTGCCGCGCGACATGCCGGTCACTCGCGCGGCGCGTGCTTGGCGAGAATGCGCTGGAGCGTGCGCCGGTGCATCTTGAGACGCCGCGCCGTCTCCGAGACATTGCGGTCGCACTGCTCATAGACCCGCTGGATGTGTTCCCAGCGCACCCGGTCCGCCGACATCGGCCGCTCGGGCGGTGGCGGCAACGTCTCGCCCTCGGCCAGGAGGGCGGCGACGACCTGGTCGGCATCGGCCGGCTTGGGCAGGTAGTCCACGGCCCCCGCCTTCACGGCCGCAACGGCGGTCGCGATATTCCCGTAGCCCGTCAGGACCACGATCCGCGCATCGGCGCGCGCCGTGCGCAGGAGTTCGACAACCTCGAGGCCACTGCCATCCTCCAGGCGGAGGTCGATGACGGCATATTTCGGTGGCCGCGCGCCGACCGCGCGTTTGCCCTCGGCAACCGATTCGGCCACCGCGGTCTGGAAGCCGCGGCGCTCCATCGCCTTGGCAAGCTGGTTTCGCAGGTTCGCCTCGTCATCGACGATCAGGAGGCTGGCCTCGTCGCCCGGCGTCACGGCGCTTTCGTTCGTGTCCGTCATAGCCGTCGCTTAACCCGTCGGGGCGGCGTCTTCAAGATCGCTGCGCCGCCAGACGATCACGACCTCGGCCCCGTCGTTGCGCCCGGCAGCACGGACATTCGAGAAATGCAGGCGCGCGCCGGTGCGCGCCAGCAAGGTCTGGGCGATGAAGATACCGAGGCCCAGATGTCCGCCACCGCGCCGCGACACATAGGGTTCGCCAATCCGGTCGAGCACGTTCCCGGGAAACCCCGGCCCATCGTCGTGGACCTCCACCCGCGCCTCATCGGCATCCCACGACACCTCGACCGACACGGCCGCTTCCGCGAACTGCACCGCATTCTGGATAACGTTGCCGAGCCCGTGGAGCAGCTCGGGGCTCGGCCGGACCACCGGTTCGGCGCTGTCGTCGAGCGCCGCCGCAACCACGTCGAGCGCGATCGCATCGATCCGGTAGCGCGCCGCCGCCGCCGCGGCGACATCGGAGAACAGCGCGCGCGCCATCGGATCGTCCGGATCGTCCGTTTCCGGTGCACGCCCCAGGTCGGCCAGGATCTCGCGGCATCGGTCCGCCTCCGCCTGAAGGATTCGCACATCCTCGGCCAATGGATCGTCGGGCCCGATCTCGCGCGACAGCTCCTTGGTCGTGACGGCAATCGTGGCAAGCGGGCTACCGAGTTCGTGGGCCGCCGCCGCCGCGAGCCCACCAAGCGCCGACAGCTGCTGCTCGCGCGCGAGCGCCAGCTGCGTGGCACTCAGCGCATCCGACATGCGCCGCCCCTCGCCCGCCACGCTGCCGATGTAGCCCGACAGGAAGATCGTCCCCACGACCACGGCGGTCCAAAGGCCCGTGATGTAGAGCACGGGAAGGCGCAGCCCTTCATCCGTCCATGGCAGGGGCATGTGATAGAAGGCGAGCACACTGGCGCACGCCACGACCAGCCCGCCCAGCAGCGCCGTCGCCGCGCGGCTGAGGGTCGTCGCGGACACCGTCACCGGGCCCAGGAACAACAGCGAGAACGGGTTCCCCAGACCGCCCGTAAGATAGAGCAGCGCCGCAAGCTGGAGGATGTCGAAGGCCAGGTAGGCGGCCGCCTCGCCCTCGCGCAGCCGGCCGCGGAAGGGCCGGCGGAATGTCATCGCCATGTTCAGCAGGACGGACGCGCCCACCGCCGCGAGTGCCGCATCGATCGGCAGCGGCCAGCCCAGCACGAAGCGCACGACGAGCAGCGCGGCCAGCTGCCCGGCGATCGCGATCCAGCGAATCCAGACCAGCGTGCGCAGCCGGACCTGCCCGCCCGGGGTCAGCGTGCCTGCCCGGGAAACCGAAGCCGCGGCGTATTGTTCGCCGCGGTCCAACTGCCTATCTTCACGCGCGTCGGTCTCGGCCATTGCGGTTCGTCGGTCCGGCGATGTTTACAGCGGGATGACGTAATTTGCGGGCCTCCGCCGCCAGAGTCGAGCATCTGACCAAGCGATTCGGCGACGTGGTCGCGGTGGATGGCGTCACGTTCGAAATCCCGCGCGGGGCCTGCGTCGGCCTGCTCGGCGGCAATGGCGCGGGCAAGACGACGACGATCCAGATGCTTCTCGGCCTGCTGCTGCCAAGCGCGGGTACCGTCGAGGTGCTGGGTGTGGATGTCACGCGCCACCGCGAGCGGGTGCTGCCGCGCCTGAACTTCTCCTCGCCCTATGTGGAACTGCCCCACAGGCTGACCGTCGCGGAAAACCTGCGCATCTATGCCGAACTCTACGAGGTCGAAGGCCCGAAGGCACGGATTGAAGCGATCAAGGAGGCGCTCGACCTGGCGCGCCTGATGGACCGCGAGGCCGGGCGCCTGTCGGCCGGCCAGAAGACCCGCGTCGGGCTTGCCAAGGCGATGCTCAACGCGCCCGAACTGCTGCTGCTCGACGAGCCGACCGCGAGCCTCGATCCCGACACGGCCGACCGCATCCGCGCCTACCTCGCGCAATATCGCGACGAGGGTGCGGGAACGATCCTGCTCGCCAGCCACAACATGGCCGAGGTGGAGCGCCTGTGCGACGAGGTGCTGATGATGCGTAGCGGCCAGATCATCGATCGCGGCACCCCGGCCGACCTGATCGCCCGCCACGGGCGCGCGAACCTGGAAGAGGTGTTCCTGGACCTGGTGCGAAATCGCGGCGACGACCAGCCCGACGGCACCACGCCGGAGGCAGCCCAATGAGAAACGGCGGGTCACCGCGCGCGCCAGCCACGGGCACCGGATTTTCGCGCCGGCGCGTGCTCGCGATGGTGTTGCGCTACTGGTACCTGCTGCGCGGCTCGTGGCCGCGCATCGTCGAGCTGATGTACTGGC
>JAYPUG010000062.1:0-9413 GCA_038133965.1 Rhodospirillaceae bacterium
GGACATGCGTGGCGCCGGTGGCGCACACGGCCATGGCGCGGACGGCACCGGCCACGACGAGGTGAACATGCCCGGCCTGCGCGGCCGCGATGCGACGCCCGAGGAAAATGCCGAACTCGCGACCATGTTCCGGAACTTTCCCGATATCTACCGCGAGGTGACGAACCTCCCGAACGGCATCCGGACCGTCACATGGTCGAACGACCCCGAACTGATGGACGTGGTCACCAGCCACGTGGTCGGCATGATCGGCCGGGTCGAGGACGGGCGCGACCCGGAGGTCATCATCCAGAGTCCGACCCTCGACATCCTGTTCGAACGCCGCGACCGGATCGAAACCGTTATCGAGACGACCCGGGACGGGATCGTGGTGATTCAGACATCCGACGACCCCGAGGTGGTGGAAGCCCTACATACGCATGCCGCCGAAGTGTCTGACATGGTCGATCGCGGCATGGCCGCGGTTCACGACGCCATGCAACAGCGTACCGGTCGCTAACCCGACCGAACGACTAGTCCATGTCGAGTCGCCACGCAGTCGGGTGACGCCTGTCCAGTTCACGGGTCCCCGCACAATCGCGGACACCAACCTGGCGCAACGCCTCGCGCAATTCCTCGAGGAAGAAGTCGGCGACGAAATCGACACCCTCCTCGCCCAGCGCACCGAGCCCGTACATGAACGCACGGCCGACCAGGTTGAACCGCGCACCCAGCGTGGCCGTACGCAGCAGGTCCACCCCGCTGCGGATTCCGCCGTCGAACAGGATCTCGGCGCGGTCGCCCACCGCCTCGGCAACGGCCGGCAGCGTATCGACCGATGGCGGTGCGGCCTCCAATTGGCGGCCGCCATGGTTCGAGACGACCAGCCCGTCCGCCCCCAACGCAACGGCGCGCTCGGCGTCACCGGGGTGCAGGATCCCCTTGATCACAAGCGGCCCCTTCCAGGCATCGCGGAACCGGGCGATCTCGTCCCAGGTGAACGACCCTCCGCCCTCGCGGCGCGCGAAATCGGCCACCTGGGCCGGTGAAGGATTGTCGCCGGCATACTTCTTGAGGTTCGCGAACATGTCCTGGCCGTGGCGCAGATAGGCGGCAAGCCACGCCGGATGCGTCGCCACATCCGCAAAGGTGCGCAGACCGATACGGTAGGGCAGCACCAGCCGGTTGCGAAGCTCGCGCGGGCGCTTGGTACGCGCCGGAACATCGACAGTTACCACGAGGACCGCGATCTCCGCCGCTGCCGCGCGCGCGATCCAGTCCATGTTGATGGCAAGTTGGTCGCGCGGCATCCGATAGATCTGGTACCAGGCAAAACCCTCCGCCAGTTCCGCCACCCGCTCGACAGTCGCCATAGCCGAACTTCCCAGCGTGAAGGGAATTTCGTTGCGTGCCGCAGCACGGGCGAAAGCCTCTTCCCCGCCCGGCAGGACGAGGCTCGGCAATCCCATCGGCGCGATTGCAAACGGTCCCGCATAACGCTTTCCGAACAGTTCGACCGAGGTGTCAGCACGGTAGTTCTCGACCCCGTAGCGCGGGACGATCTGGACACCGTCAAGCGAGGCGGCATTGCCCACCCGGTTGGGCTCGTCGGCACCCGCCGCACCATCGACATAGTCGAACGCGAAGCGTGGAATGCGTTTGCGCGCACGCACGCGCAGGTCGCCGATGGTCGGATATCGCATCTTGAGCTGGCCTGCGCGCGTCCCGGTATCGGGCCGCCCCGCCGTGACCTTGTAGTCGGGTTCGTCTTTCGCGGGTTTCGCGGTGTCGTTATCTGCCATGCCTGTCCCCTTTGAGGCTAACTCAGCCTGCCGTGAGTTCCGGGTCAAGAGCGACCAGCACCGGCTGCGTCAGGTCCGAAAGACGTTGGCGCTGGTTTCCATCGGTGTCGAAGTTCGCATCGTCCAGCCAGGCCTCGAACGCCGCCTTCAGCGTTGGCCACTCCGCCGCAATGCAAGCGTACCAAGCCGTATCCCGGGAGCGGCCGCGATGGATCAGATGGTCGCGAAAGACCCCCTCATAAGAAAATCCCAGGCGCTGGGCCGCCGCACGCGAGCGGCGATTCAGACTGTGGCACTTCCACTCGTATCGCCGGTAGCCGGCCTCGAAGGCCCACCGCATCATCAGATACATGGCCTCCGTCGTAACGCGTCCACGCTGGATCGACGGGGAATAGTGGACGTGCCCGACCTCGATCGACCCGTGCTCGGGGTTGATCCGCATGAAACTGACCATGCCCGCGGCACGCCCGGTTGAGGCATCGACAATGGCGAAAAAGAACGGATCGTCCGACAGGCAGGTCTCCGCCATCCACGACGTAAATGCATCCAGGCTCTCGTAAGGGCCGTACGGCAGATAAGACCAGTCAATGCCGATCTTGTCCGTGCAGAAAGCGTCATACAGGTCGGCCGCGTGCGCAGCCACGTCGATCGGTTCCAATCGGCAGTGACGGCCGGCAAGCACCTCATGCGTCGGGCGCGGCGGCGCCTCCCAGCCGGGCACGCGCGGGCCCACCGGCTGGCCGCGTTCGTCTATGTCGGTCATGATTTCCAGGTTCGCATCAGGTGCCGTCTCGGCAGCATCGGGTAGTCTGCATCTGCGCAACCCCTAAAGATAACGGAGCTTCTTCGCCCGAAACGCGCGCGCCTCGTCGATGGTCGGCTCCCGGTAGTATTCGGTGTCTTCAGGCACAATCTGTAGACACGCCTCCAGATCGTCCAGCGCAGCCAAGGCTCGATCAAAAAGCGGGCCGCTGACATCGAAGGCGTCGCGGTAACAATCGAACACGCTGCGGCGGGCGGGCACCTCGGCCTGCGCGAGGATCCGGCCAGCATCGTATTCGACGGTCATCGTGTGGTAGGTCACACCGATACGCGTATCCCCCGCCAGCAATGCATGAACAACAGGTTCGACACCGCGATAGCGCGGCAAAAGACTGGTGTGCCGGTTGATGCTGGCCAGGCGCGGAACCTCCAGGATCGGCGCGTTGAGCAGCCAGGGCTGGTTGTTGAACACCACGTCGGGTGACGCATCACGCAGATGCTCCACGAAGCCGGGATCATTCGGTCGATGCTCGTGGCGCAGGGGTATGCCGAAGCGCGCGAAAACGGAGCGGATCGAGGCATAGTGGGGCGGCGACTGCGTACGCGCGCGCCATTGATGTGCCGCCAGGCGCGCCGGCAGCCGCCATAGACCCGCCGGGCCGTCGAGGCGCAGCACGCGCTGCAGCGATGGCCAGACTCGCCCCGCCGGCAGCGGCGGCAAAACAGCGGCTCCGACGACGTTCCCGGCGTGCCGGCTGAGAATGTCGTGGAACAGCGGACCGTGGAAGATCGCGTCACTGCCGCAAAGAATGTAGATGCGCTTCACTGATGTCTTCCAGCGTGACGACGGAGCGGCCCTCGGTCAGGATTCCAAGACGGCGTTCAAACCATGCGCCCAGCCGCCCACCTGCCTTGCCGGCCGTAGGCAACCAGGGATGGGCATCCGCCGCCGCCAGGGATGCCACCTCGATCGGGTGCAGTTCGTAGTGCATGTGACTGCGGCCCAGGCGCCAACGCGCGACCTGCGCGTGAAACACGGCGGACGGCGCCATGCAATGAAAGGTGCCGTAAAATGCGAGGCCGAGGAACACAGGAATTGGCCATTCGATCATGCGCCGGTCCGCCTCGTCACTGATCAGGCTGGGGGCCTGGCGCGGAATGCGCTTGTGAAGCGGGGCGTGGTCCTTGACGTCCATCCGCCGCACGAGCGAGAGCATGCGGATCGCCAGGCGGGACAGGGGCGCATTGTATGCGCTGCTGTCGTAGCTGTAGCCGAGGTCCAGGAGTTCCTGCACCCCCGCCTCGGTCAGGAAATAGGCCGGCGCCCGATAGCCCCGCGGCGTAACCTTCAGGTGCGTCTCGATACTTTCGTGCGCACGCCGTATCTGATCGCGATACGCCGCATCGGGGAGATCCTCGACGCGCGGATGCGAATAGGTGTGATTGCCAATGCGGTGCCCGGCCCCCACTGCATCCCGGAACACCGCCGCAGCCTCGGGGTCCTCCAGGCGTTCGGCAATACAGAAGAATGTCGCGGTGATATCCAACCGGTCCAGGACATCCAGGATCGCGGGAATCATCTCACGATAGGTGAAGTGGTCTGCATCGATCCGCGCGCCGGGCGGCGCAAAATTCAGGTAATCGACGACCGCATCGCAATCGACGGAGAACGAGACACTCCCGGCACCCGGGCTCTCTATGTGCCGCGGCAGGAATTCGAACTTCACGCCCATTCCGGTGACGCTCCGGGAATATGGAACTTCGGGAAACGCTCCGCACCGGAGCCATCCCAATGGATTTCGTACCATTGCACATGCTTCGACTGAACCGCTGTCATCGACCGCGGCAACCGGAGCAAGCGGTAAAACCGAACAGTCCTGCAAAGGGTTCCTGCCGGGAAGTCATAACCGGCGCGCCGGATTCCGGGTAACATCGTTGTCACACCCTGGGAATCGCCATCGATGTTCAGACCGCTCGCAACCGTCCTCGCATTCGCCGCCATCTATGTATGCACCGTTTCGGCAGGACAGGCCGATGATGATCACGTGCCGATCGGCGACGCGATCCGCGAGATCCCGCTGTTCGACGCCCACATACATTACAAGCAGCCCGCGTGGGAGCCCTACCCTGTCGGAAGCGTGATCGAGTTGATGGACCGCGGCGGCGTTGCGATGGCTCTCGTCTCGTCCACCCCAGACGAGGGCACAATCAAGCTCTGGGAGTTCGCGCCCAACCGCATCGTTCCCGAACTGCGCCCCTATCATGGCGAGGCCGGCTCGTCGAACTGGGCCAAGGCCGCGGGCATGGCGGAATATCTTGAGGGCCGACTGGAACGTTACCCGCACCAGGGCATCGGCGAGTTCCACATTCACACCCTCGATACGTCGGACGAGCCCTTGTTTCGCCAGGTCATCGCAATGGCCAGGGCCCGCGACATTGCGCTCCACGTCCATTCGGGCACAGAGCCTGTCCGCTGGCTTTATTCACTCGACCCCGATGTAAAGATGATCTGGGCCCATGCCGGGCTGGGTACGCCCGCCGCCGAGGTGTACGCGCTAATGGCCGAATTTCCGAACCTCTACGCCGATACCTCGCTTCGTGAACGCGCAATCCTCGGCTTCGGCCAGGACGATCTCGACCCGGAGTGGAAACGCATCGTCTTCGAGTTTCAGGACAGGCTGATGATGGGTTCGGACACCTGGGTGAACAGCCAGTGGGACCGCTATGTCGATATCACCGAGGTGAACCGGCTGTGGCTGTCGAAACTGCCACGGGAGGTTGCGGAGAAAATCGCCTACCGGAACGCGGAGCGTTTCTTCGGACGCAGGGTCACACGGTAGTGGCCCGCCCCGATTTCGATCAGACCACATGAAACCAAAACTGCTCCGCCCGGTGGCGATCGGCAAGCGATGAAGTTGCACAAAGGTATTTGCGCGCTCGTATTGGCGGCCCTCACGGCGTGCACCGATACCCAACACGTCGAACCCGCGCCGGTCGGCCCGATCTATCATGAGATCAGCTATCCCGACGGCGACGGGCCGTTTCCCGTCGTCGTCGCGCTGCACTCGAGCGGTGGGTTCGAGAGCGTGAGGCGTCAGATCACGAAGTACACAGACGCCGGTTATGCCGTATATGCTCCTGATTTCTTCCGGCGCCACGGGATTTCCCGACGCAACCGATTCGAGACTTGGACGACTTACCGGTCTCGGATCGAATCCGAGCTGCTCGAAATCATCGCCGTCATCGGGAGGGATTCGCGCGCGGACCCGCAGAACATATTCGCCGTGGGCTTCTCGAACGGGGGCTACTGGGCCGCCTTCCTGGCCGCCCGCAAACACGTGAACGCCGCAGCTTCGCATTACGGGGTTTGGCGCTGGCCGCCGAGCAGCGGCTGGGTTGGATACCCGGCCGACTACTTCGATGCCGACAGCAATCCGGTGCTCGCGATTCACGGTGACGGAGACACAGTCCAGAAACCCCGTTTCGTGTATCCGCAGCTGGACATTGTCGAACGCAGGAGCCCGGCGTTCCGGAGACATATCTTCGCCGATGCCGGACATAGCTGGGATTGCGAGCCATGCCAAATGGATGGCTTCGACGTCGAGGCCACGGCGTTGGCCCTCGAACTAACTCTGGAACTCTTCGCGGCAAACAGGCGCTGACCGTCCTCCGACGGCCTGACAAGACGCGACGAGGCCGCTCCTGTCACGTTGCCCCATCGAACCACCGATGATCGGCATCGCCCTCCCTTTCCCGGCCGTCCATCCGTTGACTACAGGGAAGTGATCACGTGATATTTCTTCACAAGTGCGAGAAAACGCGCAGGGAGGAATGCCTTCATGAAGGCGGCAGATTTCGACTACGCAAGGCCTGCCTCTGTAGAGGAGGCCATCGCACTAAAGCGCGAACAAGGCGATGGCGCGCGTTTTTTGGCGGGCGGTCAAAGCTTGATCCCCACCATGAACATGAGGGTCGAGCGACCTGAATTGCTGATCGACGTCAATTCCCTCGACGAGCTCGCCGGCATTGCGGAGTCTGGCGATGTGATCCGTATCGGCGCCCTCGCGCGAACGGCAGAAATCGGAGAATCCTCGCTGATCACGCGCCGCCTCCCGTTGCTGGCACGTTGCGTAGAGCACATCGCCCATCCGGCCATCCGGACACGGGGCACTTTCGGCGGCAGCCTTGCATTCGCCGACCCGGCGGCCGAATGGCCTGCCGCGTGCCTCGCCCTCGACGCGTCGATCATCGCCGCGGGACCGGCGGGCGAGAGAGTGATCGCCGCATCGGACTTCTTCCTGGGTGATTACACAACCGCTCTCCGAGACGACGAACTGCTTGTCCGTGTCGACATCCAGGCCCAACGCGAAGGCGCGCGCTCGGTGGCGCTCGAACAGTCCCGCCGGCGCGGCGACTTCGCCGTCGCAGGCGTCCTCGCGCAGGCGGAGCAGGGTACGGACGACACCCTTTCAGATGTCCGGATCGCCTTCTTCGGCATCGCCGACAGACCGATCCGTCTGGCTACGGTTGAACAGGCGATCGCGCTAGGAGGAAGCGATGGTGTCGCGCCTGCCTGCGACGCCCTTGGCTCCGAGGTCGAGTTCACGAGCGACCTCTATCACGCGCCAGCTACGAAACGGCACCTCGCCGGCGTGTTGCTCGGGCGCGCAGTCGAACAGCTCGTGCAGGCCGAGGACTGAGGGGATTGTGATGAGCAGCGAACGCGAAATCGTCTTCCGCCTCAACGGCCGCGAGGAGCGGGCGCACGTCTCACCCCGGATTCATCTCGTCGACTTCCTGCGCGAGCATTACCAACTGTCGAGCCCGCGCGTGGGATGCGAACACGGTGTCTGCGGTGCCTGCACGCTGCGCGTCGACGGCGTGATCGTGCGCGGCTGCCTGTTCCTGGCCGTCCAGGCGGACGGGCGCGACATCGAGACCCTGGAAGGGATCAATACGAGCGGCGAGCTGCGCGACCTGCAGGACGCTTTCATCGAACGCAACGCGACCCAGTGCGGCTTCTGCACGTCGGGCATGTTGATCACCGCAGCTGAACTCCTGAAGGACGGACAGCCGCATGATCGCAGCGCTGTCCGCGAGCACCTTTCCGGAAATATCTGTCGTTGTACCGGGTACGAGGCCATCGTCGACGCCATCGAGACGGTGATCGAACGGCGCAGAAACGGGGACAAGCCATGAGCACGACCGAGGCACCCGATACCGGATATGTCGGCCGCAGCGTTCCGCGACCGCAGGCACGCCGTCTGGTCGAGGGACAGGCACAGTATGTCGACGACATCCTGCTGCCACGCATGGCGCATGTGGCGTTCCTGCGCAGTCCGTATGCACACGCGCGGATCACCTCGATCGACACCGAGCGCGCGAAGGCCATGCCCGGGGTCATCCACGTCGCCACCGGGCAGGATTTCGCCGACGTGAAGACGTTCGCGGGCGTGCTCGCGCACTTCCAGGGCATGAAATCGGCCCAGCAGCCCTGCCTCGCGATCGACCGGGTCTGCTGGTGCGGCGAGCCTGTGGCGGCCATCGTCGCCGAGACACGCTACCAGGCCGAGGATGCCCTCGACGCGATTGATGTCTGCTACGAGGAACTCCCTGTCGTCGTGGACATCGAGGATGCGCTCGATCCCGACTCACCGGTGATCCACCCCGACATCGGCGACAATCTGTGCTTCGAGCGCGAGCTCGACGCCGGCGACTTCGAGGCGGCCCTGGCGCAGGCGGATCACGTGGTCGAGCGCACCTTCCGATTCCCGCGCCATACGGGCGTGTGCCTGGAAGGGCGTTCGGTCATCGGTGACTGGAACACGCCGGAACGCCGGCTGACCGTCTATATCTCGCACCAGGCCCCAAACATGGTGCAGGACTGCTACGCGAACCTGCTCGGCCTGCCGGAGAGTGCCGTTCGGGTAATCTGCCGGGATGTCGGCGGCTCCTACGGCATCAAGACCCATGTATATGGCGACGAACTTGCGACCTGCGCCCTGTCAAAGATGCTGGGCCGCCCGATCAAGTTCGTGGCGGACCGGCTCGAATCCTTCGTCAGCGACATCCATTCGCGCGATCACCGGGTCAAGGCGACCATGGCGGTCACGAACGAGGGCAAGATTCTCGCGCTCGGCTTCGAGGACCGGCTGGCCGTGGGGCCGTATTCGGTCTATCCGCGCGGCAGCGCCGTGGAAGGCAACCAGATCTGCAATATCTCGGGCCAGTGGTACACGCTCGATGCCTATCGGGCTCGGATCGAGACCGTGTTCACCAACATGGGACCCTACTCGAACTACCGGGCGGTCGGTCATCCGGTCTCCGTCGGCTTCGTCGAAGGCATGGTCGATGCCGCAGCCCGCACGGTCGGCATGGACCCGGTGGAGATCCGCCGGCGCAACCTGATCCCCGACGACGCCTTCCCGCATAAGACATTGGCCGGACCGCTGTTCGAGGTGATGTCGCACCATCGATGCCTCGACGAGATCACGCGGCTCATGGACTACCCGGCACTGCGTGAAAAACAGGCCGCCCTGCGCGAGAAGGGCGTGTACCGGGGGATCGGCTTCGCAAGCATGATCGAGATTACCAACCCCTCGGCCATGTTCTACGGCGTGGGCGGCATCCGCGTCTCGGCGCAGGACGGGTGTTCGGTAAAGATGGAGCCCAGCGGAAGCATCGTCGTGCTGCACGGCTGCGGCGAACAGGGCCAGGGCACGGAAACGATCTATGCCCAGATCGCCGCCGACGCGATCGGCGTACCGATGGAAGATGTCCGCCTGGTCACCGGCGACACCGAGGTCACGCCATACGGCGGCGGCACCTGGGCCTCGCGCGGCGCGGGCGTGGGGGGCGAGGCGACGTGGC
>JAYPUG010000063.1:0-9412 GCA_038133965.1 Rhodospirillaceae bacterium
TACTCCAGCAGGGTGAACATGTTCACGCAGTTGCCCACGCCACTCGACTGCATCAGGAGCACACCCCGCTCGCCGCCGAGCCAGGCCCCGGCAAGCAGCGCGACCCCCTCCTCCTCGGTGGTCAGGACAGTGGAGGTCATGTCCGGGTTCGCAGCACAGCGCGCGATCAGCCGGGAATGACCTGCATCGGGCACATAGGCGACCTGGCGCACATGCTGGCGCACAAGCACCTCATACAGCGCATCGGGCCAATATCCCGTTTCGGACACGAGCGCGGCCTCGCTCATGCGGCGCGCCCCAGAGATTCCAGTTCGTCACGTGCGGCCCTGAGCTTTGCGCCGTGGTCCGCTTCTACCGCCTCCATGCGTGCCAGCGGACCGGCAATGGCGATGCCCAGCACATCGCCATAGACATCTGCCGTGGTGGCAATTCCCATGACATCAACGACATTCTCGCCCCGGGTCACGAAATAGCCCCGGGCACGCCCTTCCGCGAGATCGGCCTCGAGGGCTTCGCGCGCCGTGATCGTATGCGGCGTGCGCACATCGAGCGACAACCGGGCGATCGAGGCCGCACGCTCGCCATCGGCCAGCCGTCCGAGGAACGCCTTGCCAATCGCGCTCGAATACAGCGGCTTGATGTCACCGGCCCCCGCCGAGTAACGCAGCGTCTGAGACCCCTCGAGAACGTCGAGGTAGAGGATCGTGTCGCCCTGCCGGCGGCCCAGCAGGACGGTTTCGTTGGTTGCGTCGCGCAGGCCCTCCAGCACCGGCAGAACGGTCTCCAGCACCGGGTCATGGGCCGCGATCGTGTTGGCAATCTCGAGCAGGCGCTTTGTCGGATAGATCGCGCGGGTCTGCTCGGACGTATAGAGATAGCCCTTCGCGCTGAGCGTGCGCACGAGCCCGTGACAGCTGCTGATCGGCGCACACAGACTTTCCGCGATCTGGGTCAGTGTCATCGGACCCTTTCTCCGCGAGAACGCCTCGAAAAGGTTGACCGTGCGGACGGCCGTCTTCACGCCTTCATTCATATTCATGAAAACGAGTTTGAAGAGGTGAAACGAAGGGTGTCAAGCTGCAGCTTCTTCGCGTTCTGTTGCCGGGTCGATACGAACGCGCCATGGGATAGCTGCGATTGATCGAAGTCAGGGAAATCGTGTCCACATTGCGCTAGTCAGACAGGTAAAGCCCCACAGGAGAACACGCCATGACGGCAACCGATCGCCAGTCCCCCGGCAGCGATCCCTACGCCCCGGCGCAGATCGCGCACCTCGTCGAGAGCGCGGGCGTACGCAAGGCTACCCTGCCGCTCCTGACCATGGCGGTGCTGGGTGTGCTTGCGGGTGCCTTTATCGCCTTCGGGGCGATGTTCTTCACGATGACGGTGACCGGCAGCGAAACGGGATTCGGCCTGACGCGGCTCGCAGGCGGCATCGTCTTCTCCCTCGGCCTGATCCTGGTTGTCATCGCCGGCGCGGAGCTGTTCACGAGCAACAACCTGATCGTCATGGCATGGGCCGAGCGTCACATCACCACCGGCCAGCTCCTGCGCAACTGGATCGTCATCTATCTCGCGAACTTCGTCGGTGCGGCGGCAACCGCCGTCATGGTGTTCTGGTCGGGTACGCTCGACCTCGGCGACGGCGGCGTTGCCGCGACGGCCGGTGCGATCGCCGCCGGCAAGGCCTCCCTCTCGTTCGGCGAGGCGTTCGTTCGCGGCATCCTGTGCAATGTACTCGTCTGCCTCGCGGTCTGGCTCGCCATGGGCGCGCGGCGGGTTACCGGAAAGATTGTTGCCATCGTCTTTCCCGTCGCGGCCTTCGTGGCCCTCGGGTTCGAGCACTCGGTGGCGAACATGTACTTCATGCCGCTGGGCTGGCTGCTCGAGGCCCCGGGCGTGACCGGCACGACCATCGTCATGAATTTCGTGCCCGTCACCCTCGGCAATAACGTCGGCGGCGGTGTCCTGGTGGCACTGGTTTACTGGCTGGTCTATCTGCGTCCCGAGCACAACGCACGGTGAATATCCATATTGAAACAGAACGTTAACCAAAATCCGCGAGGCTGGGCACGACGCTAATCACCCGCGAGGGACAGGCTGTGCCCGATTCCATCAACACCGATACCGGCGTCACACCCGCCGACACCACGCGCTACGACTACGACATGGTCGTGCTCGGCTCCGGGCCCGCCGGCCAGCGCGCAGCGATCCAGGCCGCCAAGCTCGACCGCAAGGTCGCCGTGATCGAACAGCGTACCGTTCTGGGGGGCGTGTGCAGCAACACGGGCACGATCCCCTCCAAGACACTGCGCGAGGCGGTGATGCATCTCTCGGGCTTCCGCGAGCGCAACATCTACGGCGCGTCCTACTCGGTGAAGAAGAAGATCACCATGTCGGACCTGCTGTTTCGCGCAGACCACGTGATCCGCAACGAGATCGACGTCACCGAGCATCAGTTGCGCCGCAACGGGATCGACGTGATCTCCGCCCGCGCCTTCTTCACGGGTCCGAACGAGCTCGCACTGGATCAGCACGACAGCCGCGGCGACAGGCGCACCAAGGCGGCGAAGATCGTCGTCGCAACCGGCACGAAGACCATGCGGGACCCGAACATCCCGTTCGACGGCCAGCGCATCTTCACCAGCGACGACATCCTGTCGCTCGAAGAAATGCCCCGAAATCTCGTCGTCGTCGGCGCCGGCGTGATCGGACTGGAATATGCAACAATCTTTGCCACCCTGGGCGTGCGCGTGACCCTGATCGACAAGCGGCCCCGCCTTCTCGAATTCGTCGATGGCGAAATCACCGACACACTCGCTTACCTGATGCGCCAGCACCGGGTGACCCTGCGCCTCGGCGAGGGCGTGAAATCGGTCGAGACGTGCGACGGTGTCCACGGTCCTGCCGTTCGCGTCTGCCTCGAAAGCGGCAAACAGGTGATGGCCCAGAAGGCGCTCTATGCCGCCGGCCGTAACGGTGCGACAGACGATCTGGATCTCCATTCCGCCGGGCTCTCGACCGATGACCGGGGCCGGCTCACGGTCAACGGGAACCACCAGACCGAGGTGCCCCATATCTACGCTGCCGGCGACGTGATCGGCTTCCCCTCGCTTGCCTCCACCTCGATGGAGCAGGGCCGTCTGGCCGCCTGCCACGCCTTCGACCATCCGGCTCATTCCGTCGCCGAACTCTTTCCCTATGGCATCTACACGATCCCCGAGATTTCTGTTGTCGGGAAGAACGAGGAGGAGCTTACCCGCGAGGGCGTGCCGTACGAGGTCGGAAAGGCGTTCTATCGCGAGATTTCCCGTGGCCAGATCATCGGCGACCAGACCGGCATGCTGAAGATGATGTTTCACACCGAGACACGGAAGCTGCTCGGCGTCGCGATCATCGGCGAGGGAGCGTCCGACCTGATCCATATCGGCCAGGCGGTGCTCGCGCATGGCGGCGAGATCGACTATTTCGTCGATACGGTCTTCAACTATCCGACCCTTGCCGAGTGCTACAAGACGGCCGCCTTCGACGGCATCAACCGGCTGGAATAACGCCGCTCGTCCGCACTCAGTGGATTCCCCTAGTGAATCCCCAGTGCCGCCTCGCCGCGATCGAGGATCAGCGGCATGACGAGGTCTTCCTCATCGTCGAGGTGACGGACCAGTCCCTTCTCAAGCGCCGCCAGCGCATCGCGCAACCGCGGAATCGCATCCGCTGTCTTCTCCGGCGTCTCGCGTACCGCCGAGTCCATGGTGACGATCGTCTCGTAGGCGGCGTAGAGCAGCTCGTGGATACGGTGGTGGTCGCTCTCGAGCAGGGCGATCCCCCGCTCCATACGCTGATCGGCGCGGGCCAGAAGCGGGAAGTAGTGGTACTCCTCGACCTTGTGGTGGGTGTCGAGCTCTCCGAGGAAGAAGCTCGCGCGCGGCATGAACCACTGGTGGAAGGCCTCTGCCTCGACCTCCTTCGCGTCCAGTTTCGCCACCGCATCCGGCAGCGCCGCACCGAAGTCGCGGAACATGTTGTGGCGCGCCAGCCAGAACTCCGCCCATTGTCCCGCGTTGGGATGCCCCTCCCACGCCGCACGCGGATACTCGGGAAGGAGGAAGGCGAGTTCCTCGGGCAGCGCCGCACGGGTTTCGAGCGCAAGTTCGGCAGGAATGTCGGGCGTGTCGTCCATGGCAGGGGGATACACCAGCGCGCCCTGCGGGGGAAGCGAGCCCGCCGCATCCATCGTGCGAACGTGACGGATGCACGCGAAACACGCTAAGAAGCGCGGTCACTCGCCCGGGAGCACGCCATGACGTACCGCACCTTCGACCCCGACCAGATCGACCACCAGCAGTGCTACCGCCTGCTTATCGGCTCGGTCGTACCGCGGCCCATCGCGTGGGTCAGCTCGCTGGACGCCAACGGCGTGGCAAACCTCGCTCCCTTCTCGTTCTTCACGATGGTCAACCATGTCCCGCCCATGCTCTCGATCTCCGTGGGTGAGCGCGATCACCGGCAGAAGGACACGGCCGCGAACATCGCCGCGACCGAGGGCTACGTGATCCACGTGGTCACCGACGGCTGGGAGACGCGGATGAACGGCAGCGCCGCCAACTTCGAGCCCGACCAGGACGAATTCGCCGCGCTGGGCATCGAGACCGTGCCGTCGGACCTGGTGGACGCGCCGCGCATCAAGGACATCCCGGTGGCGATGGAGTGCCGGCACGAACGCACGCTCACCTTCGGCGACGAGTGGAAGACGCACCTGGTGATCGGCAACGTGCTGCGCTGGCACGTGCGCGAGGACCTGATGCTCGAGGACAAGTACATCAACCCCGGCAAGCTTGCGCCTGTGGGCCGGCTCGGCGGCCCGCGCTACTGCCGCACCAACGAGATCTTCCAGATGAAGGCGCCCTACCAGACGCCCGACCTGGCGCACCCGAACTCGCCGGAAGGGAACACCTAGGCCGTCTTCTCTTCCGCCAGGCCCAGTTCCTCGATCATCGCGGCGCGCATCTCGAACTTCTGCACCTTGCCGGTGACGGTCATCGGGAATTCGTCGACGAACTTTACGTAGCGCGGGATCTTGTGGTGGGCGATCTGGCCCCGGCAGAACTCGCGGATATCCTCGTCCGTCGCGCTCTCGCCCTCGGCCAGCTTCACCCAGGCACACAGTTCCTCGCCGTATTTCTCGTCCGGCACGCCAATCACCTGCACGTCCGAGACCTTGGGATGGCGATAGAGGAACTCCTCGATCTCGCGGGGATACAGGTTCTCGCCGCCGCGGATCACCATGTCCTTGATGCGCCCGACGATATTGAAGTAGCCCGCTTCGTCCATCACCGCGAGGTCGCCCGTGTGCATCCAGCCCGCCGGGTCGATGGCCTCCGTCGTCTTGTCGTCGTCGTTCCAGTAGCCGCGCATCACCGAGTAGCCGCGCGTGCAGAGCTCGCCCGTTTCGCCCGGTGCGACGACCCGGCCTGCCTCATCGACGATCTTGATCTCCACATGGGGATGAATGCGCCCGACGGTCGAGACCCGGCGCTCCAGCTCATCGTCGATCGAGGTCTGGGTCGAGACCGGGCTCGTCTCGGTCATGCCGTAGCAGATGGTCACCTGGTCCATGTGCATCCGGTCAATCACCCGGCGCATCACCTCCACTGGGCACGGCGATCCCGCCATGATGCCGGTGCGCAGGCTCGACAGGTCGAAGCCATCGAAGTCCGAATGATCGAGTTGGGCAATGAACATGGTCGGCACGCCGTAGAGCCCCGTGCAGCACTCCTCGGCCACCGTCTCCAGCGTCGCCAGCGGGTCGAACGCGTCGGACGGATAGACCATCGCCGAACCGTGAGTCATGCAGGCGAGGTTGCCCAGCACCATCCCGAAGCAGTGATACAGCGGCACCGGGATGCAGATCCGGTCGGCCTCCGTCAGCGCCATGGTCCGGCCAATGAAGTAGCCGTTGTTGAGGATGTTGTGGTGGGTGAGCGTCGCGCCTTTGGGCGCGCCCGTCGTGCCCGACGTGAACTGGATGTTGATCGGGTCGTCGAACTGCAGCCTCGGCGCCAGCGCCTCGACCGCCTCATGCCCGGCGGCCGCACCCATCGCCATGACCTCGTCGAACCCGTAGGTGCCGGGCGCGTCCGCTCCCCCGATCCGGATGACCGTCTTCAGGTGCGGCAGCTTCGCCGATGACAGCGCGCCCGGCTCCGCCCCGTCCAGTTCGGGCGCCAGCTCGCGCAGCATCCCCAGATAGTCCGACGTCTTGAACCGGTCGGCGGTGATCAGCGCCACGCACTCGACCTTGTTGAGCGCGTATTCGAGCTCGGCCAGCCGGTAGGCCGGGTTGATGTTGACCAGAACGAGGCCCGCCTTCGCCGTCGCGAACTGGGTGATCGCCCATTCGGCGTTGTTGGGAGACCAGATACCGATACGCGATCCCGGCTCCAGCCCGAGCGCGAGCAACCCGGCGGCGAGATCGTCCACCCGTGCCTTGAGTTCCGACCATGACCATTTGATGCCTTGGTGGCGCACGACCAGCGCATCGTGATTACCCCAGCGCGCTACCGCCCTGTCGAAATGCTGGCCGATGGTATCGCCGATCAGCGACACGTCGGACGTGCCGTGTACATAGCTTTGCCTGTGCGGCCCGGTCATCGCGCGGCGGCCTCCCTGATGCGCAGTGCTGCGAGACTAACAAGACGCGGAAGGCTGCGGGAACCGGCGTTTGCGGGCCACAGCGGTACCACAGCATGATTCGCAGTTTACCGGACCTTAAGGCGCGCGTGTCAGAAGGTTAACAGGCGCGTCACCCAGTTCAGGACAACCCAAGGATTCCGGTTACCCCGGAGCGAACCCAATGGCCCAGGCCCAGCGCAAGAAGTATCCGGAAGACGACGGCTACGTACCGTTTCGTGAGCGATTCAAGCGCTGGTGGGACGATGACGACCCAAAGCCTGAAGCCAAGGTCAAGATCGTCAAGAAAAAGCCGACTCCGGGAAGTATAGGCCCGGACGAGATCGCGGTCTCGTCCGAACCGGCGCCCAACCTGCTCTAACCAAAGGAACGTGTCACATTCTGCCAGCGGCTGTGGGGTGCAGGCGATTTCGACGAAACGTTCGAACCTGGCGGATCGGAGTACGTCGCCGAACTGCTCAAACCGGCCGCGATCGCCTCGAAGAAATCACTCGTCGATCTTTCGGCCGGACTGGGTGGCGGTATCCGCCGCCTCGCGAACGACATGGGCATGTGGGTCACGGGCATGGAGCCCGACCCCGAGCTGGCCAGCGCCGCGCATGCACTCTCGGTCAAGGCCGGGCTGTCAAAACAGGCGCCCGTGATGCCATACAAGCCGGAAACGCTCGACCTGCCAGAAAAGAAGTTTCACGTGGTGCTGCTGCGCGAGCGACTCTTCCGGATGGATTCGCGGCCCGATGTCCTGGCGAAAATCCGCGCGACCCTGAAACCGGGCGGATACTTCGTCATGACCGATTTTGCCTTGCCCGACGACGCGAAGCGCTCGGACACAACCGTACCCCAGTGGCTCGAACTCAACCCCGACCTGCCCAGCCCCTGGACCGGCAGCGGTTATCGCCGAATTCTGAATGACCTCGGTTTCGATATCCGCTCGTTTGAGACGGACAACGCCCCCTATTGCAGCATGATTTTCGAAAGCTGGAACCGGCTGATCGAGGGCATCGACACAGAGGAACTCACCCGACCTTTCGTGGACCGCATGATGCACGAGGCGGAATACTGGGCCTATCTCGACCGCGCATTGCGCGCCGGCGCCCTCAATTACCTGAAGGTGCTCGCGATGGTGCCCTCCGAGGACGTCGTGGCCTGATGCAAGGCGCAGACTATTCCTCGGGTTCGGTCGTGAACTGCAACGGATGCCCTGCCCGGCGGCCGGCTTCCGTCGCCTCGCTCGCCTTGGTTTCGGCCACATCACGGGTATAGACCGCGACCACGCACGCCCCCTTCTGATGCGCAGCCATCATCACCCGGTAGGCCTCGTCGTCGCCCATACCGAACACGGCGCGCAACACCTTCACGACGAATTCGCGCGGCGTGTAGTCGTCGTTCAGCAGCAGGACCTTGTGCAGGCGCGGGCGTTCCGTCCTGACGGTGGTCTTCGTACCGGTGCCCGTACCCTGGTCGCTCATCGGCCCTCGCGGCGTTCGATCGACGTGGCGTGCGCTTGTCGGCGCGATCCAGCATGGCACGCGCCACGGGCGGGCGTCCAATGACACGCCCGGGAACGCGAACGGCCGGACGCGGTTTCCCGCATCCGGCCACCAAGACAAATGTAAGCGCGTGCTTTAACCGAGCGCCCGCACGTCCGCGAGCGTCTTCTCTGGCTCCGGCCGCTGGGTGTAGTTCGGGTCGATGTCCGTCGCGCGGACAATGCCCGAGGAATCGACGACGATTCGCGCGGGCATCGGCAACGTCCAGCTCGCGTCGCCGTTCGCCTTCTCGAGATCGAGGCCGAAGCCCTCGTAGATCTTCTTGACCTCGGGCGGCACCTCGAACACGAGACCCAATTTTCCGGTATAGGCATTGCCCGGATCGCTGAGCATCGGGAAGGCGATTGCATGCTTCTCGATCATGCCCTGGCTGTGCTCCGGGAGCTGCGGCGTGATCGCCACCAGCGATGCGCCCGCGGCCGTCAGATCGTCATGGATTGCCTGCATAGCGTACAGCTCTGCATTGCAATAGGGTCACCAGTGGCCGCGGAAGACCGTGAGGACCACGGCGCCACGGGCAAGCAGATCGCCCGAGCTGACCGCCGTGCCGTCGGCGTTGTTGAGGGTGAAGGCCGGCAACGTGTCGCCGACCTGGATGGTGCGATCGAGAATGCCGGATTCGCGCAGCTCCCGGGTCGCATTGCCCATCACTGCGCGGACCTCTTCGGGTATCCGCTTGGCGCCGGCGGCGCTGATTTCCGCAAGTTTCTCTGCGAGGCTCATAAGATCCCCCGTGTCAGGATTGATGTCGGGAGAAGTATAGGCGCGCTGCCCGGCACGGCATCGCACTGCCGCGGCACATGTCCTTGGCCGCTGCGGCCAACGGAGCGGTGAGAAGTGCGGAAATTGGTAGGCCCGGCAGGACTCGAACCTGCGACATAACCGTTATGAGCGGTCCGTTCTAACCATCTGAACTACGGGCCCACCGCCCCTGTGCGGGGATATATCCCTATAGCACAGCTCCGGAATCACGAAGAGGGGCACCCGAACCCGGGTGCGCGTAACGAAAAAGGCCGGCGCAAAGGCCGGCCCTTCCGTTGATCTTGCGAATGCGACCTAGTGGTCGAGGAAGCTGCGCAGCTTGCGCGAGCGCGACGGGTGCTTGAGCTTGCGCAAGGCCTTGGCTTCGATCTGGCGGATGCGTTCGCGCGTCACCGAGAACTGCTGGCCGA
>JAYPUG010000064.1:0-9205 GCA_038133965.1 Rhodospirillaceae bacterium
TCGTCCTGATTGTCTGCGGCGTTCTTGCCACCGGCTGGGAGGCGCTCGCCGACGGCGTGCCGGGACAGTGGCGGGGACACCTGCTGTTCCTCGGTGCCGCAGCCTGCAACTCGGCGTTTCTGACCTCGGTCCGCGGATGGGGCATTACGGCCCTGCAATCCCTCGTCATCGTGAACGGGATCAACCTGCTGCTCTATGTGCCGCTCTGGCTGTTCGTCCTTCCCAGCAATCTGGCCGGGACTCCGTGGCCGGAAATTGCTCTTCAGGCTGTCTATCAGGGCGTGATCGCGGCGTTTATCGCCTCGATCCTGATCGCGCATGCCGCGTGCATGCTGGGTGGGATGCGCCAGGCGGCAGTTATGTCGGGTGCGCCCGCCGTTGCGGTGCTGATCGCGATACCGGCGCTGGGCGAGATACCCACCGCGATCAGCATTGCCGGGGTGGTCGTGGTGACGGCCGGTGTGCTTGTGGCGCTGGGCCCCGGAATCCTGGCTGGTGCCGCATCGCCGCGGGCCGATGCGCGGGCGCCATGACGACGGACGGTCGAAGCTTCGCCGTCGGGCTCGCCTGCGGGCTGGTGGTTCCCTTTATCTGGGGCGGCTGGATCGTTGCCTCGCGCTTTGGTGTCCTCAACGCGTTGACCCCCTTCGACGTGGCCGCGATACGTGTCGGCGTGGCGGCCGTGCTTGTCCTGCCGCTGCTTCTGACGCGCGGCCTGGCGGGCCTGCCGCTGTGGAAGGGCGTGGTGATCTCGTTCGGCGTGGGTGCGCCTTTTGCGCTCACCTCGTTCGGCGGGATGGCGCTCGCCCCGATCGTACATGCCGGCGTGCTGACCAACGGCACGATGCCGATATTCGCCGCGATCGCGGGATTGTTCTGGCTGCGCGAACGCCCGGGCGTGGCCCAGATGGGCGGCATGGCGTTGATCGTCGTGGGCGGCGCGCTGATCGGCGGTGACAGTTTCCGCCTCGACGCGCCGGCCGGACAGTGGATCGGCGATCTTCTGCTGATCGCGGCGGCGGGCTGCTTCGCGCTCTACATGACGGCGCTGCGCCGTTGGAATGTGACCATCCCGCAGGCGATCATCGCCGTCCCGACCATCAGCTCGGCGCTCTACATTCCCGTCTGGCTGCTGTTCCTCCCGTCGGGGATCGTCGGTGCAACGGAATTCCCACCCTGGCCCGAAGTTGCGCTTCAGACCGTCTATCAGGGGATCGTCGCGAGCTTCATTGTCGTGGTGCTTGTCACGCGCGCGACGCGGTCTCTCTCGGCGACGACGATGGCGGTGCTGCTGGCCGGTGCGCCCGCGCTGGCGGTGTTGTTCGGGATCGTCCTCCTCGGCGAAGTGCCCACCGCGCTGGCATGGACGGGCCTGGTCGTCACCTCCGCCGGAATGATTCTCGCCGTGCTGCGCCGCCGGGCGTGAGGCGTTGAAGCGGCCCCCGGTCCGGGTTTGCGGTCCAACCGGCCTTTTGGCACATTATGCGGGCCGCGTTTGGGGGGAAACGCACGTCCAGATCTATGTTCGACAAGTACGGCGGCTTTGCATCGATCAGCAAGGTCGTCTCGGCGTTCTATGAAAAGGCGATCGATTCCGACGTGATCGGCCCGTATTTCGACGATGTCGATATGCGCGCGCTCGTCGATCACCAGACGAAGTTCATTTCGTCCGTGATGGGCGGTCCGGCGAGTTACACCGACGAGCAGTTGCGCCGGGTACACGCCCACCTGGCGATCGACCAGGAATCCTTCAACGAGATGGCGACCCTTTTGCGCACCACGCTCGAGGACTTCGAGCTGGAAGGGGCGGATATCGACCTGATCATGAACGAAATCGCGTCTCCCGCGGACGTCATCGTGGCTCGCACCGCATCGTGACCGACACCGCCCAGGATATCTCGATGAACATGGAGCTGTTCCGCTCCATGCTTCTCGATTCCGTGGGCGTCGGACTGGCGGTGATCGATCCGCAGGATTTCACGGTTCTCCTGAACAACGCCGCGTTCGGCGAGTGGTTTCCAGACATTGTCGCGGGCGATTCCTCGTTCGCGGACATCGTGCCGAAGTTCGATCCGGAGGTGATATCCGCCCGGATTGCCGATGGGGGTTCCTAGAAGGGCGAGGTCGAGGTCAAGCCCAAGCGTCGCGCGATATCGCTCGCCGTCGAGTTTGTGCCGGCGGACGGCGCCGACCATGGCGAGATCATGGTCCAGTGCCAGAACATCTCGAAGATCAAGGAACTCGAATACATGATCGAGTCCTATTCGAAGATGATCGAGCGCCAGAATCGTGACCTCAAGAAGGAGAAGGAGCGGGTCGAGAAGCTGCTGCTCAACATCATGCCGCAGCAGGTGTACGACGAATGGAAGGAGTTCGGCGTCACCACGCCCCAGCGATTCGACGAGGCGTCGGTGCTGATGCTCGACTTCGTCGGCTTCACGCAGATGGCGATCTCGCAGGAACCCGCAAAGCTGATCTCCGAGCTCAACGACATCTTCACGGCCTTCGACCGGATCGTCGAACAGTTCGGGTGCGAGCGGCTCAAGACGATCGGCGACGCCTATGTGGCCGTGTCGGGCCCGCCCGATCCGAACCCAGACCATGCACGCAACATCGCGAGGGTCGCGCTGCGCATGGTGCGCTATCTGAAGCGGCGGAACGAGACCAGCGAGTTCGAGTGGAACTGCCGGGTCGGCATCAACTCGGGAGCCGTCATCGGTTCGGTCGTCGGGGTCCAGAAATACGTCTATGACATCTTCGGGCCCGGCGTGAACCTGGCCGCCCGGATCGAGGCGCTGTGCGAGCCGATGGAAATCCTCATCAGCGAAAGCCTTTACAGCCAGATCCAGAATGAGCTCCGGATGAGCGATGCGGGCGAACACGATGTGCGGGGGTTCGGCAAACAACAGATCTACCGCCTCGATGGCGATTTCTCGCCCGCGAACGACCTTGGCGCGTATTGATCTGCCGGGTTAGCCGGTCCGTGCCGGCAGCCTCAGCACCATCCGGTTGATGCCGTTCATTGCCGCGTAGAGCGCATCGAACTGGCGCATGAAGGCGTCGTAGTCGAGATCGCTCCGCTTCTCGTGGATCGCTGCGTGGATGTCCGCGAGTGAGCGCGTGCCGTCGCACAATGCGATGATCGCGCGGCTGAGCGGCGGAACCGGCATGTCGGTCTTGAGCCCATCGGACGAAACGGTGATCGTCCCGCCCGGTGGCATAAGCTTTGCCGCCTCTTCCGGTGTTTGCGAAATGAGATGCGGCACAGCGGTCGGTTCGGCCGTATTGGGAAGTGCGACCGGATTGTCGGCGCGGACTGCATAGAAGATGTGCTTCTTGAGGTTGCCTGCGAACAGCTCGGCAAAGGCCGCCCGCTCGATCGGGTCGCGCCCTTGCAACGCCTTCAGGATCTGCGGGTCTTTCGTCAGACAGTCGGGGTCGTAGCGATAGGGCTCGATGAACCCGGTCAGCCGCAGGCCGGCCCCGGACACGAACGCCGATACCTGGGGGACCGTGTAGGCGCGGTCGCGTGCGTGCAGGAAAAGGTCGTACACGCCCGGATCGCCGCCGCCGATATGGTCGCGAATCTGTCCGTTTCGCTTGAGCCAGCTCGTGTCTGGCAGCCGTTCGACCAGGCGTTTCGCGCTCTCGACGCGTTGCTGATCGTCCATGGCATCGCCGGGCGCGATCATGCGCAGCATGTCCTGCATGTGATAGATGCCGGTCCGCCCCAACTCGCCATAGACCATCACGCCCATGCCGCCTTCGGGCGACAGCACGCCGGCCAATGCGGCGAGCCCCGCGTCGGGGTCTTCGAGGTGATGGAGCACGCCACAGCAATCGATGTAGTCCCACGGACCCGGGGCCACTTCGCTCGCGTCCAGCAGCGAGCCTTCGATGAAGCGGATGTTCGACAGGCCGCGAACGTCGGCGCGTGCCCTGGCGATCTCCTGGCTGGGTCCGCTCAGGTCGAGATGGACCACCTCGCCGGGCACGTTTGCGTCGCTCATGTGCTGGGCCAGCATGATCGCAGCGTCACCGGTGCCGCCACCGGCGACCAGCGCGCGCAGCGGTACGGTCAGGTCGCGGCGGCCCCCGAAGACGTAATGATTGACCTCGGCAAGGTTCGAGGGCGACCCCTCGATCAACCGCTTGCGTTCGTCGGCGGGCTTGCGCTCGGGATAGGGGTAGCTCTGGTACTGCGACCGGACCCTGCGGTCGCGCGATTCGCGGTTTTCCATGCCGGGTGCCGGTGCCTCAGCCGTCGATGTCGATCACGAGCCGGCCGACGGCTTCGCGGTTCTCGAGCATCGCCATCGCACGCGGCGCTTCGGCGAATGGCAGGATTTGCGATACGGGTGGATCGAGCTTTCCTTCCTGCCACCAGCGCCCGAGTTCCGCGAAGTCCTTGAGGAACACATCTGGCTCGCGCATGCGGTAGGCACCCCAGTAGACGCCGACGATCGAGATGTTCTTCACCAGCAGGTAGTTGCCGGGGAACTGCGGGACGTCGCCGCTGGCGAACCCGATCACCAGGAAGCGCCCGCACCAACCCATCGAGCGCATCGCCGCCTGGGCGAGGTCCCCGCCCACAGGGTCGTACACCACGTCCACGCCGTTGCCGTCGGTGAGCTTGCGCACCTCGGTGCGCAGATCGTCCCTGGCATAGTTGATCAGGTGGTCGGCGCCCCGCTCTTTTGCAAGCGCCAGCTTCTCCTCGGTCGAGGCGGCGGCGATGACTGTTGCGCCGAGCGCCTTGCCGCACTCCACGGCCGTGAGCCCGACCCCGCCGCCGGCACCCAGAACCAGCAGGGTCTCGCCCTCGACGAGGTTCGCGCGGTGGACGAGGGCGAGATAGGAGGTGCCGTAAGCAACCGGGAAGGCGGCGGCCGTGGAGAAGTCCATCCCGTCGGGGATCGCAAAGGCGGTGTTGGCGTTGCACACGCCTTCCTCGGCGAATGCGCCGGCGGCAAACAGGGCCATGACCCTGTCGCCCGGCGCATGTTCGGTGACGCCTTCGCCGACTTCGAGAATCTCCCCTGCACCCTCAAGGCCGGGTGCGAAGGGAAGCTCGGGCTTCTCCTGGTAGTTTCCGCGCACCATGACCACGTCGGCAAAATTGACCCCTGCCGATCGGATGCGCACACGCACCTGGCCGGGGCCGAGTTCCGGTGCGGGGAGTTTGCCCGGCGTCAGGTCTTCGGGGGCACCCCAGTCTTGGCAAACGATCGCACGCATAGTTGGTCTCTCTTCGGAAACAGGCCGGAATCCGGGGGCAGCTTGCCTCGGGCCCGAGGGGCATGCAAGGTGGCGCGATGAACGAGAACCGGATGCGCGGATACTTCGGCGTGGGCGTCGAGGGGATATCGAAGCCGATGAATGTCGGCGCAATCATGCGCACGGCGCACGCGTTCGGAGCGAGCTTCGTGTTCACCATCGGCGCGGTTTATCCCAAGCGCGAGGGCGGTCGCACCGACACCTCGGACGCGCCCGAGCATCTGCCCTTGCACGAGTACGATTCGCTGGATGGCTTCGACCTGCCGCGCGGCTGCGAGCTGGTGGGGATCGAGTTGGTCGAGGGTGCGGCCGATCTGCCGAGCTTTCGCCACCCGCGCCAGGCCGCCTATGTGCTGGGGCCGGAACGCGGCTCGCTGTCGCCCGAACTGGTCGCGCGCTGCGATCACGTCGTGAAAATCCCCACCCGGTTCTGCGTGAATGTCGGGGTCGCGGCAGCGATCGTGATGTACGACAGGGTGACGACCCTGGGACGCTTCCCGGCCCGTCCGCTGGTGCCCGGCGGCCCCATAGAGCCGCTCGCCGAACACGTGCACGGCGGCCCGATCATTCGCAATGCGGGTGGTGATAAAAAGGCCGAACGATAACAAGACGTTGTCGATGAACTGGCTTGGCAAGACTCGGGGCCGCTTGCTACGTCCCCGGCCATGAAACGCGCGACTTTCACCTTCCTCGCGGCGCTCGGCGCCTTGTCCCTGTGTTCGTTTGCCGGCAGCGATTCCGCGACTGCCCAGCAGGCCGAACGGATCGGTACTTTCGGCGACTGGGATGCCTACACCCGGGGCAGCGGGAACAATCGTTTCTGCTACATGGTATCCAAGCCCAAGGAAGCGAGCCTGCAGTCGCGCCGTGGAGACATTTTCTTCCTCGTCTGGCATCGGCCCGGCAACAACGAACATGACATCGTCCAGGTCGATATCGGGTATCCCTTCAAGGATAACTCCGAAGTGGAAGTCCAGATCGGCGGCGATTCCTGGAGCCTGTTCACCCGCGACGAGAGCGCCTGGACGTACAAGACAGACGACGACAAGGCGCTCGTGGCGGCGCTTCGCAAGGGTGCACGTATGACGGTCAAGGGCGTGTCGAGCCGCGGCAATCCGACCACCGACACCTATTCACTGAAAGGCACCAGCGCCGCCTACCAGGCGATCAATCGCGCCTGCGGTCGTTGAGGCGCCGCGCGGCCGATCCTAGATCGGGTAGTCCCGCCCGGGGTCGACGCCCGCCTGCTCCAGGAACTTGCGCATGTTGCGCACCTCGTCGGGGTGCAGCGCGTGTTGCGGATGATGGAACTCCGCGAAATGCCCGTTCAGCCGGACCCCGATGCGCCCGCCATGGCGCTGCTCGATGTCACCGCCGAGCTCTTGGAATACGGATTCGACGGCGCCCGGTGAGATGTTGGCGCTGACCGGGTGGGCGAACAGTGCGTGCAAAACCTTGCGGTGCTTGTGATTCATGGAAAGCTCCTGAGTTTCTTCGCTCAGGATTGCGCCGCGACGCCGCAGGTTCATTGATCTACCTCACGTCCAGGCCCGCAGACGCCACCTGCGCCCGGCAAGCGCGCGCGAGTTGCGTTCGATCCGTGCGCGGCCTATGTGATGCGCCATGCCGCTGAACCCGGATACCTTTTCGCCCCCGCCGGCCGCGGGCGACGCACCCGTGAACCTGATCGGGATGGACCGCACTGCGATGCAGGAGGCGCTCGCGGAGCTCGACGAGCCGCGTTTTCGCGCAGACCAGCTATTCCAGTGGGTATATGGCCGCGGCGTCGGCGATTTCGATGCAATGACGAACCTGTCCAAGTCGCTGCGTGCGAAGCTTGCAGGCCGGTTTGTCGTCGCGCGTCCCGAAATCTCGCGCGATCTGGCATCGGCGGACGGCACGCACAAATGGCTGTTGCGTCTCGGCGACACCAACGAGGTCGAGTGCGTGCACATTCCCGAAGACGACCGGGGCACACTGTGCATTTCCAGCCAGGTCGGCTGCACGCTGACCTGCCGGTTCTGCCACACCGGGACCCAGCGCCTCGTTCGCAACCTCGGGCCGGCCGAGATCGTCGGCCAGGTCATGCTTGCCCGCGACCATCTTGGTGAATGGCCGACGCCGGAACGACCCACCATCTACGAACGCGCACTGTCTAACATCGTGATGATGGGGATGGGCGAGCCGCTCTACAATTTCGATAACGTCTCGGCGGCGCTGAAGATCGTCATGGATGATGCCGGCATCGCGATTTCGCGCCGGCGGATCACGCTTTCGACGGCCGGCGTTGTGCCGCTCATTCGCCGCTGCGGCGAGGAGCTGGGTGTGAACCTGGCGGTCTCGCTCCACGCGGTGCGCGACGATCTGCGCGACGAGATCGTGCCGATCAACCGCAAGTATCCGATCGCCGAGCTGCTCGCGGCGTGCCGGGACTATCCCGGTGCGCGCAACTCGCGGCGGATCACCTTCGAGTACATCATGCTCGACGGCGTCAACGACAGCGATGCCGATGCGCGCGAGCTGGTGCGCCTGATCAAGGGCGTCCCCGCCAAGGTGAACCTGATCCCGTTCAACCCGTGGCCCGGTGCGCCGTTCGGGCGCTCGAGCGACGAGAGGATCGAGGGGTTCGCCGAGATCGTGCGTGACGCGGGCTATCCCTCGCCGGTGCGCACGCCGCGCGGCGAGGACATCATGGCCGCCTGCGGCCAGCTGAAATCGGCAAGCGAACGGCCCCGACGCGCCGCGCAGGAGTAGCCGAACCCGGTTCGGGTTCCCTCATTCGTGGACTTGTCATTTCGCCGCGTTGCGTACTAATGTGTGCATGGGAGAGCGAGGTCGCAACGCTCTGAGGTCTTTTTTGGGGGGCAACCTTCAACAGGACCCGAAGCGACATGATTGACGATTTCATACTGGGATTTGGTATCGCCATTTTTGGCGGTGTCATCGCCGTGCTTGGCCTGCCGACGGTGCGTCGTTGGCGCTTGCCATCGTTGCCTGTGCAACCGGTAAACCGGTTCGGGCTGATCGTCCGCCGCACCGCCACTGTTGTGGCCGTCGGTACGGGCGTGCCGATTGCTGTGCTGGGCCTTGCCATGGCAGGTGCCGCTCTGGTCGGCATGCGGATCGTCTTCACCTTCTGAAAACCACGGCCTGGTTCAGGGCCGGATGTCGACCGGGCGCCGGCCGGTTGGCGTTCGTCTCTGTCTTGCCCCGCGTGCGTGCGCGATTATACTCCGCCCGCGAAATTCCAAGCAGGATCGGTGAAAGACAATGGCGTCGGGCGACGTGAAAAAGGTGGTGCTTGCCTACTCCGGCGGGCTCGATACCTCGGTCATCCTGAAGTGGCTGCAGGAAACCTACGACTGCGAGGTGGTGACATTCACCGCCGATCTGGGCCAGGGCGAGGAGCTCGAACCCGCGCGTGCGAAGGCCGAGATGTTCGGTGTGCGCGAAATCTATATCGAGGACCTGCGCGAGGAATTCGTGCGCGACTACGTCTTCCCGATGTTCCGCGCCAACACGGTCTACGAGGGGGTCTATCTGCTCGGCACCTCGATCGCCCGGCCGCTGATCGCCAAGCGCCAGATCGAAATCGCCCGTGAAACCGGCGCCGACGCCGTCAGCCACGGCGCTACCGGCAAGGGCAACGATCAGGTCCGGTTCGAACTTGGCTATTACGCGCTGGAACCCGATATCAAGGTCATCGCGCCGTGGCGCGAATGGGATCTCGATTCCCGCACCAAGCTGATGGAATTCGCGCGAAACAACCAGATCCCGATCTCGCGCGACAAGATCGACGAGCCGCCCTATTCGACCGACGCCAATCTTCTGCATATTTCATACGAAGGAAAGGCGCTGGAAGATCCGTGGGTCGAGGCCGACGATGCGATGTACACGCGCTCCGTCTCCCCGGAAAACGCGCCCGACA
>JAYPUG010000065.1:0-9168 GCA_038133965.1 Rhodospirillaceae bacterium
GGTTGGTGCCGCGCTGGATCAGCACGTCGCCGACCTCCATCTTCGTCTCGCCCTCTTCCATCACGGCCCAGACCTCGCCCTCGATGACGATGGCGTAGTCGGTCGTGCGCGTCTCGTGCATGCCCGCCGTGTCGGAATCGGCATCGTGGGCGTCGGAGTGCATCTTCTCGAACGCCTCGCCCATGTCGGCGTCCTTGAGGCTCTCGTCGGGCGGGAAGGTGACGATCCGGAAGACGGTGCCGTTCGCGTTGCGCGGCTTGAGCTGGAGCGGGCCCAGCGCGGTGTCCTCGTCACCGGTGTTCCCGGCCGGCGCCGTGGTCTGCCACATCTCGTGAGAGACGAGGCCGGGCATCACCTCCACCGCGTTGGGCGACGGTCCGTCCTTCCACAGGATCGAGCGGCCGTTGTCGTCGTGGCCGGTCACGATGCGTCGGTAGTTGCGTGCCATGTCGGTGTCTCCCCCGGTTCGAGATGAAAGCTTAGCGTGAACCCCGGCGGTGAGGGCAATATGTTCACAACAAACTCTCGTCATGCCCGCGAAGGCGGGCATCCACGAACACCGGGGCATGTAAGGGCAACCACCGGCAACAATGGGTTCCCGACTGCGCGGGAACGACGGTCGAGGTGAAAGCGCCGCCCTTGCGTATCTTCTCGCGTCCGGCGATCCTGCGCCGAACACTCCCGGGGGGAACCACCATGTCCGATCCGAACAACCCGTCCGGCGCGCTGCCGGGCGACCCGCGCCACGGGCTCTCGAAGGAACAGCTCGCCGAGTACTACCGGACCAAGAGTCCGTGCTGGATCTGCAAGGGCTACTTCAAGACCGATGGCGGGCTGGAGGCGCGGCAGGCCGCGATGGACGACCACCAGGCCTATCTGCGCGAGCACCAGGACCGGATCCGTTTCACCGGCCCCCTGTTACAGGACGACGGGAAGACGCCGGCGGGCGCGATGGCGTTGGTCGATGCGCCCGACAGGGCGGCCGCGCAAACCTGGATGGACAATGAAGGCTACACCCGCAACGGCGCCTTCGACCGGATCGAGATCACGCGCTGGTCGTCCTCGATGGAGCTGCGCTGGAGCGACTATCCGCGCCGCGAGGGCTGGCAGCAGTTCGCGATCACCGCGATCGACGGGCCGGACGCCAAGGCCAAACGCGAGGCCGTGGCCGAGGCGCACCACAAGTTCCAGGCGAGCGTCATGGAGTATTACGTGGCGCGCGGCCCGATGTTCAACGACGACGGCTCACAGATGACCGGCTCGTTCATGATCGTCGAGTACCCCGACATGGCCGCATGCGAAGAGTTCTGGGCCGGCGAGCCGCTCAACACCGGGGGCGTCTTCAAGGACGTGACCATCGAGCGCTGGCGCTACGGTATCACGCTTCCCGGCCGCTACGCCTAGATAAGCCGTGTGCGGCGGACGGGGGCCTAGCCGCGCGCGCGGATGAAGTCGCCGAACGCGGTCAGCTGGTCGGAAACGAACTTGCGGGACGTCTCGTCGGTCAACCGACCCGCTTCCTTGTCGAAGCGGTCGTTGGCGAACGCGACGAAGACCTCGGGCTTGTTGAACATCGACGCCTCGAGGAACACCATGATCTGGCGCATGTGATATTGGGCGCGCGATCCGCCCAACGGGCTGGGTGAAACCGACTGCAGGGCGACCGGCTTGCCCTTGAAGGGCTGGTCGGGCATGCGTGAGACCCAGTCGATGGCGTTCTTGAGCCCTCCGGGAACCGAGTAGTTGTACTCCGGTGAGACGATGATCACGCCATCCGCCGCGCCGACCGCCTCGGCCAGGCGGGTCGCGCCCTCGGGCATCCCGCTCGCCTCCATCAGATCACCATCGAACAGGGGAAGTTCGCCGAACCCGGGTGCATCGGTGAAGGACATGCCGTCGGGCGCCAGCTCGGGCAGTGTGTTCACAAGCATGCGGTTGAACGAAGCCTTCCGGAGACTGCCGCAGATGGTCAGAACGTTGATGTCGGTCACTCTTCTCTCCCGCGCGATGAGGCGAATTGGTCAGGGCGCCGATGATGATGATTGCGGGGTCCGAAGTCCAGTTGCCGCGCACCCGCCGGGGCCATAAGCTTCGGCCCGGGGAGACGCCGGCGCCCGGCCGGTGCCGAACAAGAACAACCGCACGAAGCACACCATGTACAATCTGCATCTGAGCGAGGAACAGCTCGCGATCCGCGAGGCCGTCCGCGATTTCGTCGCCGGCGAGGTCGCGGCCGAGGCCATCAAGCCCGAACGGCTGGAACCCTTCGACGTGCCGCCGCCCGCGGACCTGATAGCGGCAGCGGGCGAGCTGGGCCTGCGCGCCCTCGCGCTGCCCGAAGCCGATGGCGGGGCGGACGCCGACACGCTGACGCGCTGCCTGGTGGCCGAGGAACTGGCCGCGGGCGACACCGGCCTGGCGACGGTCCTGATGGAAACGGCGGTCGCGGCGGACCTGCTGTTCAACGGGCTCGCCAGCGACGAACAGCGCGCACGGTTCGCGCCCGACTTCGTCGCCGACAACGAGTTCCACCTGGCGCTCGCCGGCGAGGAAGGTGCGGACAGCGCACTGGGCGCCGACTATCACCGCGCACGCGCGGCCGAGCCGCCCGCAACGACGGCCACCGCCGACGGCGACGAGGTGGTCCTCGATGGTTCGAAGGTGCGGATTTCCAACGCGCCATCCGCGAAGCTCTTCATCGTCACGGCGGCCGGAGCGTCGGGAACGGAAGCCTATCTGGTCCCGGCGGACACGCCGGGCCTGACCGTCACCGAGGTGCCGCGCGACCGGGGCTGGTATCACGGCACCATGGGCGACGTGTCGCTGTCGGGCTGCCGGGTGCCCGCCGCGAACCGGATCGATCTCGGCAACCGCGATCCGGCCACCCTGATACGCGGCTCGGCGCTCGCCGATACGCCCGAGGGACAGGCGATCAACCTGGGCGTGGCGCGCGCGGCGTTCGATGCGGCGCTCGACTACGCCAAAATCCGCATCGCGGGTGACGGCGGGCGGCCGCTCGTCGAGCACCAGGCGATCGGCGAGAAGCTGGCGAACGTTGCCGGCAGCCTGGAACTGGTGCGCGGCGCGATCTGGCGCGCGGCGTGGGATGCCGACAATCCCGAGGGCCGGGCCGACGGCAGCCTGGCCGACCTGCCGCACACGCTGGTCAGCCAGGTCGCGGCGGCGGACATGCTCTACCGCGCTGCACGCGACTCCGCCGAGTGCTTCGGCGCCATGGGCGTCATGCGCGACATGCCGCTGCAGAAGTACATCCACGACACACGCGTCTTCCGGCATTCGGGCGCGGGCGGCGACGACGCGCGCCTGCGCCTGGCCGAAGCGCTGTCCGGCTTCGAGCCGGGCCGGGCATAGGAGAGGAACGATGGATTTTTCGCTGAACGAGGAACAGACCGCCTGGCGCGACAAGGCACGCAAGTTCGCCGAGGAGGAGATCCGCCCGCGCTCGCTGGCGCGCGACGCGATCGAGGAGCCGGGCGACACGATCGACTGGGAACTCATCGAGATGGGCTCGAAGCTGGGCTTCCGGACCGCCGTGGTGCCGAAGGAGTTCGGCGGCCACGAGATCGACTACGTCACCCAGGCGATCGTCATGACCGAATTGGCCAAGGCGGACAGCGCGACGTCCAAGACCTTCAGCCAGTGCTGGAAGTGGAGCCACCTGATCGCACGCGCGTGCACGGAGGAACAGAAGAAGCGCTTCCTCGAGCCCTTCATGGCCGACCATCGCTTCGTGCTCGGCTTCGGACAGACCGAAGCCAACGGCGGCTCCGACAACCGCCTGCCGCCCAAGGACGCCCCCAATGCCGGTGTTCGCCTGCGCGCCGAACGGGACGGCGACCACTGGGTGCTGAACGGCGAGAAGCAGTTCATCGCCCACGGCAACATCGCCAAGCTGTTCTTCCTGTATGTCCGCACCGACTTCTCGGTGCCGTTCACGGAGGGCACGACGATCCTGCTGGTGCCCAACGACACGCCGGGCTTCCGGGTCGGCAAGGTCTATAACAAGAGCGGCTGGCGGTTTTACCAGAACGGCGAGATGATCTTCGAGGATGCGCGCGTGCCCGTCGCCAACCAGATCGGCGATACCAACGGCGCGCTCAAGAAGGGCGACGGCGACCGCTCGGGCGACATGTTCGGCGACCTGGAGCTGGCGGCGAACGCGCTCGGCATCTGCGATGCGGCGTGCGCGCAGGCCAAGGTGGCCGCGAAGTCGCGCAGCGTGCGCGGCGAGCCGCTCGAGAACCAGCAGCTCGTGCAGCTCAAGATCGGGCGCATGAACATGCTCACCGAGGCGCTGCGCTCCTACGTCATGCGGTCGGCCTGGGAGCACGACATGGGCACCCACTCGACCAACCCGGGCCTGGTCATGAACCTGGCGACCGACACCTCGCAGGAGGTGACCGACCTGAACATGGACATCCATGACGCGGCCGCATCGTCGATGACCCATGCGGCGGAGAAGCTGTCGCGCGACGCCTTCATCTGGAGCCACCTGGCCGGCGACACGGTGCAGCGCATGAAGGTCGCACGACGGGTCCTGCGCGCGGCGTGACCGTCACCGACGGCGTTGGACGCCACCCCGCCGCCGCGTCATAATGGCGGAAAAACGTCTCCGGGAAACACACGGAGAATCGGGGGGATCCATGTCGGCGGGATGCGTGATCGTGATCGCGGACGACCATCCGCTGGTCCGCGACGCGGTCAAACAGGCGATTGCGAAAGACCTCTCGGATGCGGTCATCCGTGAAGCCGCCTCACTCGGCGACGTCGAGCAGAGCATCGCCGATTCCGGCAGCCCCGATCTTGTTCTGCTCGACCTGCACATGCCCGGCATGCAGGGATTCACAGGTCTGGTTTACCTGCGCTCGCGGTTTCCCGACGTGCCCGTCGCCATGATCTCGGCAAGCGCGGAACCCCGCATCATGCGCCGGGCCATCGACTACGGTGCCTGCGGCTTCATTCCCAACTCAGCCCCGATGGAGGACATCCGCACAGCGGTGCGTGAAATTCTCGCCGGGAACGACTGGCTGCCGGCCGAAGCCGGCGGCGCGCCGGACACCGCCGACGAGGATGCCCAGCTGTCTTCGCGCCTAGCTGCGTTGACGCCCCAGCAACTCCGCGTCCTGGGCATGCTCAGCGAGGGCATGCTCAACAAGCAGATCGCCTTCGATCTCGAGATCTCGGAAGCGACCGTCAAATCCCACGTCTCCGCCATCCTGCAGAAGCTCGATGTGAACAGCCGCACCCAGGCGGTTATCCTCGCCAGCCGGCTCAACGTCGAGGATCCCGCGCGCGACCTTCCCGGCGCCTGATTTCAGCCAGCTACGACGCTAGGACGCGCGCAGGCCCGCACCCGCGCGCTGTGCTAGCATACGGGTCATCAACGCACGCAAGGCCGCCGGCTTCACCGGCTTGGCGAGGATCGCGTGGCCGCGCCGCGCAGCGATGTCACGCACGTCTTCCGAGGGGTCGGCGGTCACGATGATCGCGGGCACTACCCGCTCGACGACCCCGCACACCTCTGTCACCACGTCGGAGCCCTGTTCGCCATCGCTCAGATGGAAATCCGCGATGATGAGGTCCGGCACCGCGCCGTCCAGTGCGACCCGCCAGTCCTGCCGGCCCGCCGACACGCGAACGTCGCATCCCCAGCCGCCGAGCAGGGCCCGCATGCCGTCGCGCACATCGGCATTGTCGTCCACGCACAGGACGACGGCGCCCGCCAGGTCGCCGGTGCGCACCGGCACCACGGAGGCAGATGTCGGATGTGTGCGCGCGGCATCACCGCGGGGCACCGCTACGGCGAAAACGGCTCCGCCGCCCGCACCGCCGCGCAGCTCGATCACGTGGCCGAGCATTCGCGCGATACGCTCGACGATCGCAAGCCCGAGCCCGAGCCCCTTCGATTCGTCTTCGGCGTTGGACAGGCGGTGGAACTCCTGGAACACGGCATCGCGCTTGTCTTCGGGAATGCCGGGGCCGGTATCCCAAACCTCGATCTTTACGCGCTCGCCCGCGCCGCGGCAGCCGATCAGAACGCGCCCGCCCGACGGCGTGTAACGCACGGCGTTGGACAGGAAGTTCTGCAGGATTCGCCGCAGCAGGCGGCGGTCGCTGCGCACCAGACAGTTCGAGGCCACGACCCGCAGGTCGATGCCGCGTTCCTCGGCGATCGGGGCGAACTCCGTCCCCAGCGCGTGGAGCAGGTCGTCCAGCGCGAAATCCTCGACCTGGGGCGCGACGCCGCCGGCATCCAGCTTCGATATGTCGAGCAGGCCCGAGATCAGGTCCTCGACGGAACGCAACGACGTGTCCACCCGCGCTGCCAGCTCGGCGCTGTCCGATGCCAGGGGCTGTTCGGAGAGCGACGACAGGAACAGGCGGGCCGCGTTCAGCGGCTGCAGCAGATCGTGGCTGGCCGCAGCAAGAAACCGGGTCTTGCCGAGATTCGCCTGTTCGGCGGCTTCCGAGGCGTGGCGGAGCTGCTCGTTGAGGTCGGTCAGGTCGCGCGTGCGCTCGTCCACGCGCCGCTCGAGGTCGCGCTTCGCCTCCTCGAGTTCGGCGGCGGCCATCACGCGGTCGGTCACATCCATCAGGGTCACCGCGATTCCGCCCGCCGGCATCGGACTGGTGCGGACCTCGAGCACGGTCCCGTCCGCCAGCTGGCGCTCGTAGTTGACCGGTTCGCGGCGATGGTAGGAGGCAAGAAGCTCGCTGACGATCGCTTCCGCATCGCCCGGCCCATACTCGCCATGCTGGGCGCTGTGGCGAATGATCTCCTCGACCGACACGCCCACCCGCCCATAGGTTTCGGGCAGGTCCAGGTAGGCGCGGAACCGGTCGTTCAGCCAGGCAAGCCGCAGATCCTCGTCGAACACCGCGATCCCCTGGCGCACATTCTCCATCGTCGATTGCAGGAGCTCGCGGTTGTACTGGATTGCCGCGGTGGCATCGTCGAGCAGCGCCATGGCGCTTTCCATGTCGATGTCGTCACGTTCGAGCGAAAGGGCGGTCACGAGGCGCGCCGAGGACGCGCCGATCGCGCTGGACAGCAAACGCTCTGTGAAGCGCAGGACGCCGGCATCCACGGGGTCGCCAGGGCCCAGAACGGGCACGCGCTCGAGCCTGTACTGGGTGAAGGCCCGCTCGGCGACCGAGGGGCCCAGGTAGCGCCCCGTCAGTTCCTCAAGGTCGCGGACGGCGATCCCGCCCTGGAACGCGCGCGGCCGGGCCGACTGATCGGCGGCCATGACTTCGACAAACGCGCGGGCCTGGCTGCGCTCGATCACGCTCGGCCGGCTGGTGAGTGACAGGACGACGAGCAGGATGACGTTCGTCGCCAGGCTCCAGAACACGCCGTGGGTCAGCGGATCGGCAAATTCGATCCCGAGGAGCGCATGGGGACGGAGCAGGCCGAGCCCCGCAGGGCCGGCTGCCAGAAGCGTCTCGGGGAACCAGGCGCTGTTCACGAATGTCGGCAGCAGGAGGGTGTAGGCCCACACGATGCCGCCCGCGAGGATGCCCGCCAATGCACCGGTGCGCGTGGCGCGTTCCCAGAAGATGCCGCCGAAGATCGCGGGCGCGAACTGCGCGACGCCGGCGAAAGACACCAGTCCGATCGAGGCCAGCGCCTGCCCTTCTCCGGCCACCCGGTAATAGGCGAACGCAAGCAGGAGAATCGCGGTGATGGCGATCCGCCGCACGTTGAGCAGCGTGGCGCCCACATCGGTGTCCCCGCCGCGCCGCGCGCTCCAGTAGCGCAGGAACAGGGGGGTGAACACATCGTTCGAGATCATTGTCGCCAGCGCAACGGGGGCCACGATGACCATCCCGGTCGCAGCCGACAGTCCGCCAACGACCACGACGAGCGCCATCGTTTCCTGCTGGGCGAGCATCGGCAGGACGAGAACAAAGGTGTCGGCATCCACGCCAACACCGCCGAGCAGCAGCAGACCCGCGATCGCGATGGGAATGACGAAGATGTTGATCGCGACCAGGTAGGCCGGGAACATCCAGGCCGCCCGGCGCAACTCGCTTTCGTCGGCGTTCTCGACGACCGCGACGTGGAACTGGCGCGGCAGACAGATGATCGCCGTCAGCGAAAGCAGGGTGATCGTCACCCATTTCGAGGACTCGATGCCCCCGGCGAAGCGCTGGGCGATGTCGGGTACGGCGCGCGCGCGTTCCGCCAGGTCCCCGAAGCCGGAAAACATGACGTAGGTGACGAAGACGCCCGCGGCCAGGAACGCCAGAAGCTTCACGATCGATTCGAACGCGATCGCCAGCATCATTCCCTGGTGGTGCTCGGTCGCATCGATGTTGCGGGTGCCGAACATGATCGAGAACACCGCCATCGACGCCGCCACGACCAGGCCCGTGTCGGCCCACCAGGGCGCGCCGGCGCCCCCGGCCGGGAGCACGATCTGGGGATAGCTGACGAGCACGTTGAAGCTGGTCGAAACCGCCTTCAGCTGCAACGCGATGTAGGGAAGGATTCCGATCCCCACGAAGATGGTGACCACGGCCGCAAGCGCCTGACTCTTGCCGAAACGGGCGGCGATGAAGTCGGCGATCGTCGTAATGTTCTCGGCCTTGCCGATCCGCACGATCTTGCGCAACACGAAATAGCCGGCGGTGAACAGCAGGATCGGTCCGAGATAGACCGGGATGAAATCGTAGCCCGAGTTCGAGGCGAGGCCGACGGAGCCGTAGAACGTCCACGACGTGCAATAGACCGCCAGCGAGAGTGCATAGACGATGGGCTTGGCCCTCGGGCGCCGTCCTCCGGCTGCCGCGCGGCGGTCGCCCCAGGACGCGATCGCGAACAGGACGCCGATATAGACCAGCGAGACGCCCAGGATCGTCCAGTCGTAGAGCATCGCCGGCGCCTACATCACCCACCAGAGCACGAGTGCGAGCAGCCACAGAATCGCCGCCACGACGGCCGTGAACGTGGCAAAACGCAGATAGGCATCCCGCAACACCCCCGCGATCAGCTGCTGTGCGCTCGATTCGGGCGGCGCGTCCTCGGCTTCGAGCATGAGCCAGAGCTCGGTCTGGCGATAACTCTGCTCCGGCGCGCGCCCGGCCTTGTAGAGAAGCACCGACACGATGCCGGAGCCCAGAATCGCACCCGACTTCACCGAG
>JAYPUG010000066.1:0-2346 GCA_038133965.1 Rhodospirillaceae bacterium
AGGGTCAGGATCTTGCCGACGGACTCGATCACCAGGTCGGCGCCGTCGCCCTTGGCGATCTCCTGTATCTGTCCCTTCAGGTCGTCCGACGGTGCGAAGGTGTAGTCGGCACCCAACGTCTTCGCGAGGTCGAGCTTCCACTGCGACCGGGTGACGCCGATGACGGTCGCGCCGCGCGCCTTGGCGAGCTGGACGTGGAGCTGGCCGGTGACGCCGAGCCCGAGCACCACCACCACGTCGCCCGGGAAGATGTTGGCCATCCGGTGACCGTGCAGGCAGGTCGTCAGCACCTGGACCAGCGGCACTTCATGGTCCTGAATCGCGTCGGGGACGGCATAGACGTTGTTCGGTGGAACGGCGACATAGTCGGCGAAGCCGCCGTTGATGTCGCGGCCGATCAGGCCGCCGCGCGGGCAGAGTTGCTGCTGGTCGTTCAGGCACTGGTGGCAGGTGCCGCAGTAATAGACGGGATCGACCAGCACGCGCTGGCCGGTCTTCACGTCGCCGTTACCGCCCGACACCAGCTCTCCGACCATCTCGTGCCCCATGACGATGGGCTTGGGCGCGGGGATGCCGCCGGACAGGATCTTCAGGTCGGTGCCGCAGATGCCGGTGTTCGACACCTTGACCAGCGCCTCGCCCTGGTCGGCCTTCGGCTCGGGAATGTCCTGTTGCTCGATGACGTTCGGTTCGGTGAGCACCATTGCGCGCATGGCGGTTCTCCTGGCTGGTCGTTTCGCCCCGGGGCGGTGCTACTTGAAGACGTCGGGGTTGGCGGGGAACTTCGGCGCTTCGCCTTCCAGGACCCGGCGCACGTCCTCGGCCACGGTGGTCTGCAGGTCCAGCAGCGCGTCCTCGGAATAGAACGAGGTGTGCGGATTGATGACCACGTCGTCGCGCTTGAGGATCGCGGCGTCGGCAGCCGGCGGCTCCTCGGGCAGCACGTCGAGGCCCGCGCCCGCGATTTCGCCGGCGTCCAGTGCGGCGACGAGCGCGTCCACGTCGATCAGGCCGCCGCGTGCCGTGTTCACGATGAAGGCAGTGTTCTTCATCTTCGAGAACGCCTCGGTCGAGAACATGTTCTGCGTCTCGGGCGTCAACGGTGCGTGCACGGAGACATAGTCCGAGCGCGCGAGGAGGGCGTCCATATCGACCAGTTCGACGCCCTTCTCCGCCGCCTTGGCGGCATCGACGTAAGGGTCGAAGGCGATGACGTTGATGCCGAAGCCCTGCGCCTTCTGGGCGACGAGCTGGGCGATGTTGCCGAAGCCGACGAGGCCCATGGTGCGGCCGCGATAGCGCATGATCGGCACGACGGCCGGCATTTCCCAGCGGCCCTGCTTCACGAGCTTGTCGGCATAGGCGGTCTTGCGCGTCACCGTCAGCAGCAGCGCCATGGTGTGGTCCGACACCTCGTCGAGGCAGTACTGCGGCGCATAGACGACGGGGATGCCCGCAGCCGTCGCGGCCTTCAGGTCGATGTTGTCGAGGCCGATTCCGAAGCGCCCGATCGCGCCGCAGCCGTCGAGCTGGCCGATGATGTCGGCGGTGATCTGTGCGTAGGTCACGAACAGCGCCCTGGCGCCTTTCGCGACATCGAGAATGGCTTCGGGCGTGGGCTCGCTCGCGAGCTTCAACTCCGGATTGTAGGCCTTCAGAACCTCTGCCGCCGGGTCGAGCGACGGGAACGGCGAATCTGCTACGGCAAACGTGGTCGTGTCGGCCACCGGGTCTCTCCTCTTGAAATAATCTTTATCGAACAGTTGGTTGCGCCACAGGTATCAGAAGGCCCCCACCGTGTCCAGTTGACCCCCGGCCACGGGTTCCGTGCGGCTAACGGGCGTCGGCGGGCGGGATCGAATAGGTCCCCGTGGCGTGCGCGACGGGCGCGTCGTCGCCTTCGGAACAGAGCGTGACCTCGATCACGGCGAGCCGCGATCCGAGCTTCAGGACCCGGCAGTCGGCAACGACGTCTTCCGGATCGGGGCGGCGCATGAAGTTGATGTTCAGGTTCGTTGTGACCGCCAGCGGGACCTCGCCGATGGCGCCGAGCACGGCGGCGTACATGCCGTAGTCGGTGAGCGCCATCATCGCGGGGCCGCTGATGGTTCCGCCGGGCCGCACGAAGGCCGGGTTGAACGGCATGCGCACGCGCGCCGTACCCTCGCCGATCTCCTCGGCGTGGAAGCCCAGCTCGGCCGCCATGGGCAGTTCGCGGCGGGTCAGTTCGCCAAAGGCTTCGGGCGTCATCTTGCTCATCGGGTGCTCCGTGGTCGTCGTGTCGCGCGCGCGGCGGACGGAGACTAGCCCAGCGGGTTTCTGGCCGGTAGGCGTGCATGTTAGTCT
>JAYPUG010000066.1:2356-9160 GCA_038133965.1 Rhodospirillaceae bacterium
TCTCGCCGGGCCCCTCGCGGGGCCGGAACAATTCGTAAGGGGAAGATCCGTCATGTTGAACGTCGCCGTCATCGGGCTCGGCTGGTGGGGCAGCCACATCGTCCACACGCTGCAGAACAGCCGCAAGCTCAAGGTCGTCAGTGCCGTCGTGACCAAGCCGCGGCCGGCCTCTCGCAAGTTCGCGAAGGCGCACGGGATCGCTCTCACGACCGACTATGACGCGGTGCTAAAGGACCCGAGCATCGAGGGCGTGATCATCGCGACGCCCCACGACACCCACGAGGACCTGCTGATGCGCGCGGCGCGCGCGAACAAGCAGATCTTCTGCGAGAAGCCGCTTTCCCTGACCTCCGCGAGCGCGAAGAAGATGGTGAAGGCGTGCCGCGATCGCGGGCTCGTCCTCGGCATCGGCCATGAACGTCGCTTCGAGCCGGCCTGGGAGAAACTTGCCGACATGCTCCGCAAGAAGGAACTCGGCACGATCCTCGCAGTAGAGTCGAACAACTCCCACGACAAGTTCGAGCCCATGAAGGCGGACAATTGGCGCGGCAACCCGAAGGATTCGCCCGCCGCCGGCTGGACGGGGATGGGCATCCACCTGACGGACTTCCTGATCAGTATTCTCGGGCCGATCGACTGGGTGAACGCGCGCGACGACCGGCGCGTCCTCAAACTGCGCAGCGGCGATGTCGTGACCACCCAGTTCCAGTTCAAGGACCGCACGATGGCGACTGTGAACGTCGTCTCCGCGACGCCCTATCACAGCCGGCTCGCCGTGTTCGGCAACAAGGGCTGGGTGGAGATCCACGACGACGCCCACCCGTCGGAGTTGAAGGACACCCACATGCATATCTGCATGAAGGGCGAGAAACACAGCCGGCGCACCTACAAGGCCCGCGACACGGTGAAGCTCAACCTCGAGGAATGGGCGGACGCCTGCGCGGGCAAAAAGACGTACCGCTTCACCGATGTCGAGCGGATCGGCAACGCGGCACTGCTCGATGCGATCGTGAAATCCACCAAGACCGGCAAGCCGGAGAAGGTGCGCAACTGACCGTGGCGGCCGGACGCACGTCATGAAGTTCGGCCTGTTCGGCGGCGCGTCCTCGCGGCGCGGCGGCATCGCGCGGGATTCGACCCAGGGCTACCGCGACTTCATCGGATACGTCGAGGAGGCCGAGGAACTTGGCTACCACTCGGTCTTCCTGGTCGAGCATCATTTCACGGGCTTCGGCCAGGTCTCGGCCTCGCTGAACCTTCTGACCTATCTGGCCGCGCGCACCACGCGCATGCGGCTCGGCACGGCGGTGGTCGTGCTGCCCTGGCACAACCCGGTCCTGCTTGCCGAACAGGCCGCAACGGTCGATCTGCTGTCGGGCGGACGGCTCGATTTCGGGGTCGGCAAGGGATACCGGGCGAACGAGTTCACGGGCTTCAACGTGAGGCCGGGCGAGGCGCAGGAGCTGTTCGTCGAATCGCTGGAGGTGATCCGCCGCGCCTGGACATCGGAGGAACGCTTCACCCATATCGGCCGGCACTGGACGTTCCAGGACATCGTCGTGGAGCCGCCGCCGATCCAGCGCCCGCACCCGCCGCTCTGGCTCGCCGCAGGCAGCCCGGAGGGGCTCGACTGGGCGGCGGCGAACGGGTTCAACCTGCTGCTCGACCAGATCGCGCCCTTCGGCGTCATCGCGGAACGCTTTGCCCATTATCGCGCGGCCGTCGAGGCGGTGGGGCGCAGCTTCGATCCCATGCAGGTGGCGGTTGCCCGCGCGCTTCACATCACGCGCACGGAATCCGAACGCGAGGCGGCGCACCAGCAGCGCGCGCGTCTGCTCAGCGGTATCTCGCGCCTGTCGCGCATTCGCGAGGGGGGCGGGCCGCAATCGACCATGCTCCAGTACAACGACACGCGCCTGGCGACGGAGGAGGGGGCCCTGATCGGGCCGCCCGACGAGATCGCCGAACGCCTGGTCCGCATGCGCGAGGGCGGGGTCGAGTATGTCCTGCTGATCGACATCACAGGTTCGCGGGAATCGTTGCGGATCTTCCGCGACGAGGTGATGCCCCGGCTCACCTGAATGAAAACGGGCCGCACCATCCGGTGCGGCCCGCAAAGCGCGCGCTCTGTACGCAGACGCTACTTGAACGCCACGCACTTGTTGCGGTGCTCGCCCAGCCCCTCGATGCCCATTGTCACCACGTCGCCGGGGCGCAGGTATTTCGGGTTCTTCTCGCCGTAGCCCACGCCCTGGGGCGTGCCGGTGAAGATGATGTCGCCGGGATACAGCGTGATCGTCTGGCTCAGGTTCGAGACCAGCGTCTTGCAGTCGTAGATCATGTCGCGCGTGTTGTTGTCCTGCTTGCGCACGCCATTCACCTCGAGCCACATGTGCAGGCTGTTGGGGTTCGCCACCTCGTCGGCGGTCAGCAGCCAGGGGCCGATCGGGCCGAAGGTGTCGGGGCTCTTGCCCTTGATCCACTGCAGGCCGCCGCGCTCGATCAGGAACTCGCGCTCCGACACGTCGTTGCCGCAGAAATAGCCGGCGACATGGCTTAGCGCGTCCTTCTTGGTCACATGGCTCGCCTTGCGGCCGATCACCATGCAGAGCTCGACCTCCCAGTCGGTCTTCTTGGCACCCTTGGGAATGACGATGTTGTCACGATGGCCGGTGAGCGGGCAGGTCTTGGTAAAGACCAGCGGCTCGGACGGAATCTGCGCATTCGCCTCGGCGGCGTGCTCGCGATAGTTGAGCGCGATCGCGAAGGTGCGGCGCTCGACCACCGGCGGACCGAGGCGCGGGTTGCCCTTCACCAGCGGCAGACGCCTGGGGTCGCGCTTGCGGATGGCCGCAAGGCCCTTGGGCGACAGGGTGTCGGCATCGATGTCGGCGACGATCTTCGAGAGGTCGCGCAGCTTGCCGTCGGCGTCGATCAGCCCCGGCTTTTCCTTGCCCCGCGGGCCATAGCGAACGAGTTTCATCGGGTGTCCCCCTGAATGTTGATGACGCCCACCGGGCGGCGGACGAACGGAATTCGGGGGCGAGTTGTAGCCCTGTCGGCCGGGCTTGGGAACCGCCGGATTAGCGGCTGGCAGTCTTGCGCGGCTTGAATATCTCCAGGCGCAGGTCGGCGCTTTCGCCCAGCCACATGGCGTGGTCGGAATGATCGGTCAGGTCGTCGCCCGTCTCGGGATGGACGAGGACCTGCAGTCCGCGGCGGTTGACCGCGAGCCAGGGTACGATCTCGCCGAACAGTTCGGGTGCGAAGGCCACCTGGTAGCTCCAAAACGGGTGCGGCCCGACGGGCTTGTCGCGCCAGCGGCCGAGGACGACTTCGAACCGCGCCTCGATCTCGTGGCGCAGCGCCGCCGCGGCGTGCCGCAGGCGGGGCTCGTAATAGACGTGGGCGTGGAATCCCGTGATCTCGGGGGTCGTATCGGTCATGCGTCGAAGATAGGCGGTCCGGGCGGCGGGTCAATCCCGGGAATATGATCGAAAGCGCGCGGATTGCCTGCCCTTGCGGTTGACGGCGTGCGAACCGGCTTGTTTTACTCCCCGCGACCGCCGGACGGGGCCTAGGGCGCCGTCGAAGTTCGAGCCGTCGCCCGACGAACGGAAACGCGCAAGCGACGGCAGTCTGTCCCGCCATGGTGGTGACGCGGGACACCGGGCGCCAACGGGAGAAGCGCCGTGATACCCTCCGGTCCCGAGCCGGCCGTCCTGGACGCGCACCCGCGCGATCGCGACCTCGTGCGCGGACACTACGATCGGGTGCGGGCCGAGACCGAGCGGCTGGCCGCGCCGCTCTCGCCCGAGGACCAGGTCGTCCAGTCGATGCCGGATGCGAGCCCGGCCAAGTGGCACCGGGCACACGTCACCTGGTTCTTCGAGACGATGGTCCTGAAGCCGTTTCTGGACGGCTACGAGACGCCGGACCCGCACTACGTCTTTCTCTTCAATTCCTATTACGACGCCGTCGGCGCGCGGCATCCGCGGCCCCAGCGCGGGCTGCTGACCCGCCCCACGGCCGAGCAGGTACGCGCCTACCGCGAACATGTGGATGCGGAAATGCACCGCCTGTTCGACGAAGCGGACACCGCGGCATGGGACGCCGCCGCCCCCCTGATCGCGCTGGGCCTGCACCATGAACAGCAGCATCAGGAGCTTCTCCTGATGGATATCCTGCACGCCTTCGCCCAGAACTCCGTCGCGCCGGCCTACCAGGCCTATCGCGCCGCGCCGGCGCGCGAGGCGCCGCCGCTCGAATGGTTCGCGCATGACGGCGGCATGGTCGAGATCGGCCATGAGGGTCCCGAATTCGCCTTCGACAACGAAGGGCCGCGCCACCGGGTCCACCTCGAGCCGTTCCGGCTGGCCTCGCGGCTCGTCACGAATGCCGAGTGGAAGGAATTCATGGCCGATGACGGCTACCGGCGGCCCGAGCTGTGGCTGTCCGACGGCTGGGCCACGGTCGATGCGGAAGGCTGGGAGGCGCCGCTCTACTGGCAGGCGTGCGACGGCGAGTGGCAGTCCATGTCGCTCGCGGGCCTGCAGACGGTGAACGACCAGGCGCCCGTCTGTCATGTCTCGCTCTACGAGGCCGATGCCTATGCCCGCTGGGCCGGCAAGCGGCTGCCGCGCGAGGCGGAGTGGGAGGTCTTTGCCGCCGGTCTGCCCGTGGCGGGTAATTTCGCTGGCTCGGGATTGCTGCGTCCGGCGCCGGCCGCGGGCGAGGTTTCCGACCGTCCGGAACAGATGTTTGGCGATGTCTGGGAGTGGACCCAGAGCCCCTATGGCCCATATCCCGGGTTCAGGCCGGTGTCCGGCGCGATGGGCGAATACAACGGGAAGTTCATGGCCAACCAGTTCGTTCTGCGCGGCGGCGCCTGCGTGACCACGGAGGGGCATACGCGGGCGACCTACCGGAACTTCTTCTATCCCGCGATGCGCTGGATGTTCGCGGGCGTGCGCCTGGCCGACGACGGGTAAGCGAGGGGCGATGAGCGAAGCCGCAGCCGAACTCGGGCCGCTCCACGATTACGTGGAGTACGATCACGCGTCCGACAATTTCCTGGATGACGTGCTGGCGGGGCTCGCCGAGCCGCAGAAACGCATCTCGAGCAAGTACTTCTATGACGAGCGGGGCTCGCAGCTCTTTGACGATATCTGCGAACTGCCGGAGTACTACCCGACCCGGACCGAGATGGGCCTGCTCACGGCTCATGCGTCGGAGTTCGCGCCGCTGATCGGTGCGCATGCGAGCGTCGTCGAGTTCGGCAGCGGGTCCAGCACCAAGGTGCGTGTCCTGCTCGATGCGCTGGAAAGCCCGGCGGCGTACATCCCCGTCGATATTTCGCGCGAGCACCTGCTGGCGTCGTCCAAGGCGCTGGCGGACTCCTATCCGGACCTGCCGGTCGTCCCGGTCGCAGCCGACTACACCCAGCCGTTCGAGCTGCCGGAGATCGAGGGTGAGGCCGCGCGGATCGGGTTCTTCCCGGGCTCGACCATCGGCAACTTCACGCGCACGGCGGCAGAAGATTTCCTGCGTGCCGCCGCGACCGACCTGGGTGCCGACAACGGTCTCCTGATCGGGGTGGACCTGCGCAAGGACGAAGACATCCTGCATGCCGCCTACAACGATGCGGCGGGCGTGACGGCCGCGTTCAACATGAACCTTCTCGAGCGCATCAACCGTGAGCTCGAGGCCGACTTCGACCTGGCGGCGTTCCGCCACGATGCGCGATGGGTGGCCGACAAGGGACGGATCGAGATGCATCTCGTATCCGAGCGCGACCAGGAGGTACGGATCGACGGCGCGCACTTCGCGTTCGCGGCGGGCGAGACGATCCACACCGAGGATTCCCACAAATACGGGATCGACGAGTTCCAGGAACTCGCGGCGCGTGCGGGCTGGCGCGCCTTCCGCCACTGGACCGACGCCGACGCGCTCTTCTCGCTGCACTATCTGCGTGTGGCCTAGGGTTTCTCGGGCGAGACCGGACCCAAAGGTCCGATTTTCGGCCCGGCTGTGATCGCGGTCACTTCGGTTTGTGCAAAACCCGCTTATCTCCAATAATCGAGGAAGACCCGGCTTCATGGATCCGCAGACGAACAAGCCCGCCTTTTCCTATGCGCATCCGATCTTCTGGGCGCCGTTCAGCCTGATCGGGGAAGGTGGCGACTTCAAGATCGACGCCGCACCGATCCGCGCGCGCGGTGATGAGACGGCGCCGGAAGAACCGTCGCCGCAGCGGTCATCACCCGCAAGAGGCGGTGAACCGTTGTTCACGGTCGACTGACCCGATTTCTCGGTGGCGCACTGACAACAGGACTTTGCGAAAGAGAGAGAAGCATGGACACACGCGTTGCCCGCATCCATGAGTATGGCGATCCCGATGTCATCAGGATCGAGACCGACACGTTGCCGGAACCCGGGCCCGGTGAAGTCATCCTCGAGCAGGGCGCGGCCGCGATCCACTTCGCCGATTCCTACATGCGTCAGGGCCGATATTTCCTGAAACCACCCTTGCCCACCGTCCTTGGACTGGAGGGGGTCGGTACGGTCGCGGCGGTCGGGCCGGACGTGACGGCGTGGAAACTGGGCGACAGGGCGGCCTACCTGTTCAACGCCGGCGCTTACGCCGACGCGCGCATCCTGCCCGCGGAAGCGCTTTATGCGCCGCCGGCCGAACTGGACGACCCGACGGTGGTTGCGGCTTTCGTGCGGACCATGACCGCGCAGTACCTGCTGCGCCAGACCTATCCGGTCGCGCCGGGCGAGACAATCCTGGTGCATTCGGCG
>JAYPUG010000067.1:0-9158 GCA_038133965.1 Rhodospirillaceae bacterium
TCTCTGAGTTTGAGGGCAACTCGCCGAACCCCGACGACGTGATGGGGTCCGGCGACGTGAAGTACCACCTCGGCACCTCGTCGGACCGCTCCTTCGACGGCAACAGCGTGCACCTGTCGCTGACCCCGAATCCGAGCCACCTCGAGGCCGTGAACACGGTCGTCCTCGGCAAGGTGCGGGCCAAGCAGCAGCTGCGCGGCGACTCCGACCGCGAGAAGGTCATGGGCATCCTGATGCACGGCGATGCCGCGTTCGCGGGCCAGGGGCTGGTCGCGGAGACGCTGGACCTGTCGCAGCTGCGCGGCTACCGGACGGGCGGCACGGTTCATGTCATCGTCAACAACCAGATCGGATTCACGACGAACCCGACGGCGGCGCGCTCGTCGCCCTACTCGTCGGACGTCGCCAAGATGATCCAGTCGCCGATCTTCCACGTCAACGGCGACGATCCGGAAGCCTCCGTCCATGTCGCGCGGATCGCGACCGAGTACCGCTACCGGTTCAAGGCCGATGTCGTCCTGGATCTGTGGGGTTACCGCCGGGCGGGACATAACGAATCCGACGAACCCGCCTTTACCCAGCCGCTCATGTACAACTCGATCGGCGAACAACCGACGACGCGCGCTCTTTACGCCAAGCAGCTCGAGGATGAAGGCGTCATCAAGCCGGGCGACGGCGACCGCATGGTCGAGGAGTTCCAGGCCCATCTGGAACAGGAGTTCGAGGCAGCGCGCAGCTACAAGCCCAACAAGGCCGACTGGCTGGAAGGCCGCTGGGCCGATCTCGGCATGGCCGAGGGCGAGGCACGCCGCGGCGAGACCGCAGTCGAGTTCGACATGCTGCGCGAGGTCGGGCACGCGATTACGGAACCGCCGCAGGGTGTCACGCTCAACTCCAAGATCCTCCGCCAGCTCAAGGCCAAGCGAAAGGCCATCGAGACCGGAGAAGGCATCGATTGGGCGACGGGCGAAGCGCTCGCCTTCGGCACGCTGCTGTGCGAATCGACCCCCGTGCGCCTGTCGGGGGAGGATGTCGGGCGCGGCACCTTCTCACACCGTCATGCCGTTCTGGTCGATCAGAACAACGAGGAGAAATACATCCCGCTGGCAAACATCCGCTACGGGCAGGCGCCGATCGAGGTGGTCGACAGCCCCCTGTCGGAGTTTGGCGTGCTCGGCTTCGAGTACGGCTACAGCCAGGCCGAGCCCCATGCGCTCGTCCTGTGGGAGGCCCAGTTCGGCGATTTCGCGAACGGCGCACAGGTGATCATCGACCAGTTCATCGCATCGGGCGAATCCAAGTGGCTGCGCATGTCGGGTCTCGTGCTGCTGCTGCCCCACGGCTTCGAAGGCCAGGGTCCCGAGCACTCCTCGGCCAGGCTGGAGCGCTACCTGCAGCTGTGCGGCGAGGACAACATGCAGGTGTGCAACATCACCACGCCGGCCAACTACTTCCATGCCCTGCGCCGCCAGATGCGCCGTAATTTCCGCAAGCCGCTGATTCTGATGACGCCGAAATCGCTGCTGCGTCACAAGCTCTGCGTCTCGGCCCTCGACGAGTTCGGGCCGGGAACCACCTTCCACCGGGTCCTATACGACAACGAGAAGCTGTGCGAGGATTCCGAGGTGAAACGCGTCGTGCTGTGCTCGGGCAAGGTCTATTACGATCTGTACGAGGAACGCGCGAAGCGTGGCATCGAGAACGTCTTCTTCCTGCGCATGGAACAGCTCTACCCCTTCCCCCGCAAGGCGCTGGTGGAGGAGCTGTCGCGGTTCAAGGACGCCGAGATCGTCTGGTGCCAGGAGGAGCCCGAGAACATGGGCGCGTGGACCTTCGTGGATCGCCGCCTCGAGGCCGTGCTGGAAGAGATCGGAGCCAAACAGACCAGGCCGCGCTATGTCGGCCGGGTGGAGGCCGCCTCGCCTGCCACCGGCAGCGCGGCGCGCCACCGCAGGGAACAGGAAAAGCTCGTTGACGAAGCGCTGACGCTTTAGGCCGGCGCAGGAGCAGAACGATGACGACACAGATCACCGTGCCCGACATGGGCGAATCGGTCACCGAGGGCACCGTCGCGCGCTGGTTCAAGGCGGTGGGCGATGCGATCACCGTAGACGAACCGCTGGTCGAGATCGAAACCGACAAGGTCACAGTCGAGGTACCCGCGCCGTCTTCGGGCGTGCTGATGGAAATCAGCGCCGGCGAGGGAGACGATGTCGAGGTCGGCAGCGTCATCGGCGCAATCGACGAGAGCGCAGAGGCCGCTGCCGGCAAGGACAACGGCGCGGACGCATCCGTGGCGGAGGCTGAGCCCAGCCCGGCCGAGGCCGCGAAACCCGCTCCGGCCTCAGCCGCGCCATCGGGCGACGCTATCGACCTGGCCGTTCCTGACCTGGGCGAATCCGTGACCGAAGGAACCGTGGGGCGCTGGCTCAAGGCTGTCGGCGAGTCCTTCGCCGCGGGCGATGCGATCGTCGAGATCGAGACGGACAAGGTGACGGCTGAGCTGCCCGCACCGGTCGCCGGGACCCTGACGGAGATCGTTGCCAACGAGGGCGACGATGTGGAGGTGGGCGCGGTCGTCGGTCGCATCGTGGCCGGCGAAGGCGCATCGGCTCCGGCCGCCGAGCCACCCCGGGAATCCGAACAGAAACCCGCCGAGACGGCACCGGAGCAGGCAGGCGGCACCGCGAACCTCGACTATCCGCTGGCGCCGGCCGTGCGCAAGCTGGTGGACGACAACGGGCTCGACCCGGCCGCCATCCCGGCCACGGGACGCGACGGACGGCTGACCAAGGGTGACGTCGTCCGCTATCTGAACGCGGGTGGTGCCAGTCAGCCAAAACCGTCCGCTCCGGCGCCGGCCGCTGCGCCCGCCGCGCAGGGTTTCGTGTCCGCCGATACGCTTCCCGAACGCGAGCCGGACCCGCGCGGCGAGGAACGCGTGCGCATGACCAAGCTGCGCCAGACCGTGGCGACGCGCCTCAAGGAGGCCCAGAACACGGCGGCGATGCTCACCACCTTCAACGAGATCGACATGCAGGCAATCATGGACCTGCGCGCGCGTTACCGCGACGATTTCGAGAAGCGCCACGGCGTGAAACTGGGCTTCATGTCCATCTTCGTGAAGGCGGCGGTGAACGCGCTGAAGGAACTGCCGGCGGTGAACGCCGAGATCTTCGGCGACGAGATCATCTACAAGAACTTCTACGACATCGGCATCGCCGTGGGCGGAGCACAGGGGCTCGTGGTCCCCGTCCTGCGCGATGCGGACAAGAAGGGCTTCGCCGAGATCGAGGGTGCGATCACCGAGTTCGGCGCCAAGGCGCGCGACGGCAAGCTGACCATGAAGGAGCTGACCGGCGGCACCTTCACGATCACCAATGGCGGCATCTTCGGCTCGATGCTCTCGACGCCGATCCTGAACCCGCCCCAGTCGGCCATCCTCGGCATGCACAACATCGTCAAACGGCCCGTGGTGGTGGATGACGAGATCGTGATCCGCCCGATGATGTATGTGGCGCTCAGCTACGATCACCGGATCATCGACGGGCGCGAGGCGGTGACCTTCCTCGTGCGCATCAAGCAGGCGATCGAGGATCCCGAGCGGCTGCTCATCGGGGTGTAACCATGGCCAGCGACACCACCTACGACCTCGTCGTCATCGGCGCCGGCCCGGGCGGCTACGTCGCGGCGATCCGCGCGGCACAACTGGGCCTGAAGGTGGCGTGCGTCGAAAAACGCACAACGCTGGGCGGCACCTGCCTCAACGTCGGATGCATCCCCTCCAAGGCGCTGCTGCAATCGTCGGAGCACTATGCCCATGCCGGGCACGGCCTCGCGGCCCACGGCGTGAAGGTCGAGGGCGTGTCGTTCGACCTGGGCGCGATGATGGAACACAAGGACAAGGTGGTCGAGGACAACACCAAGGGCATCGAATTCCTGTTCAAGAAGAACGGCGTCGATGCGGTCTTCGGCACCGCACGCATCGTCAGCGCACACGAGGTCGAGGTGACCCCCGCTGACGGCGCAGCGCAGACGCTCGAGACCCGCGCCGTCCTGATCGCCACCGGCTCGGATTCGGCACCGCTCCCGGGGATCGAGATCGACGAAAAGCGCATCGTCACATCGACCGGCGCACTGGAACTGGCTGACGTGCCCAAGCATCTGGTCGTGGTCGGCGCTGGCGTCATCGGCCTCGAAATGGGCTCGGTCTGGGCGCGGCTGGGATCGCAGGTCACCGTCATAGAGTTCCTCGACCGGATCACGCCGGGCATCGACGGCGAGGTCGCGAAGAACTTCCAGCGAATCCTCGAAAAGCAGGGCATGACGTTCCGGCTCTCAACCAAGGTGACGGGCGCGCAAACGAGCGATGCCGGGATCGAACTCGCCCTGGAACCCGCCACGGGAGGCGACGCCGAAACGCTCGGCTGCGACACCGTTCTGGTCGCGATCGGCCGCCGCCCCTACACAGGGGGGCTCGGGCTCGAAGAGGCAGGCGTCGAGACCGACGAACGCGGCTTCATCGGGATCGACGAAAACTTCCAGACGAACGTGGAAGGCATCTTCGCCATCGGCGACTGCGTGCCAGGCCCGATGCTCGCCCACAAGGCCGAGGACGAGGGCGTCGCGGCGGCGGAGATCATCGCGGGCGAGGCCGCACACGTGAACTACGCGGCCATTCCCTCCATCGTCTATACGTGGCCCGAGGTCGCGTCCGTCGGGCAGACCGAGGAAGAGCTGAAGAAATCCGGAACCGACTACAGGGCGGGCAAGTTCCCCTTCTCTGCCAACGGGCGCGCGCGCGCGGCAAACGACACCGAAGGGTTCGTCAAGATTCTCGCCGACGCGAAGACAGACCGGGTGCTCGGCGCGCACATCATCGGCCCGGACGCGGGTACGCTGATCCACGAGATCGTCATTGCGATGGAGTTCGGCGCATCGGCCGAGGACATCGCGCGCACCTGCCACGGTCATCCGACCCTGTCGGAAGTGGTGAAGGAAGCGGCGCTCGCCGTGGACGGCCGCACCATCCACATCTGACGTGCCGCTAGCCCGGGTCCGCCGGCAAGTGTTTCTTCACCGCCCTGTCGAGTTCGATGAGATCGAGCGGCTTGCGCAAAAGCGCCGTCGCGCCTGCATCGAGCGCCTCGTCCTCCGCCTCCCGCAGCATCTGCCCCGTGACCACGACGATGGGCAGATCGGAATCGGTTTCGCGCACGGTCCGGATGAGATGGACACCATTGCCGTCCGGCATCCGCAGATCCGTCACGATCAAGTTCGCCGGATCTTCGCGATGGAGAGCCAGCGCGGCGTTTCCCGAACCCGCAACGCTGGTGCGAATGCCCGGGCGGTCGAGGAAGCGCGCAACCTGCTCGGCCGCCAGCGGCTCGTCATCGACGACAAGAATGTGAAAAAGCGCGCGCGCGTTCATCGTTCGTCCGTTCCGGCCCGGCCGGTGCAGGTGCACCCCGCAGGGACCGTGCAGGAAGTCGCCGATCGCTCTCCGCAAGTCAACGAAATCCGCCGCATGCCGGGTTACCGCGGCATCGGCGCAGGCCAAACGGTGCTAGCCTGCCGGTACGCGCACGAATGCGCAGCAGGTTCGGGAGAGGGGTAATGGTTGGCTGGTTCCGCAGATCGCTGCGCCGGGCGGGGTACGATTTCGGACCGTTTCCCGGGCGCGCCCTGCACTGGGAACGCATCGTCACGCTGCTTGCCACCCAGGACATCGACCATGTGTTCGATGTCGGCGCCAACGCCGGACAGTACGCGCAGGCGCTGCGCGCTAACGGCTATGGCGGCCCAATCGTCTCGTTCGAGCCGTTGTCGGGCGAACATGCGCGCCTCGAACAGCGGGCCGCGCGCGACGCGGACTGGACGGTCGCCCCCCGCGCAGCCGTCGGGGACACCCCAGGCACGGTGGAGATCAACATATCGGGGGAATCGGACATGAGCTCGATCCTGCCGCTCGACCCGGTCGCGCACGAACGCCTCGCCAGCACGCGTTCGACAGGCACCGAAGACGTGCCCGTGGTCACGCTGGCCGATGCGATCGCGGAACATGCACCCGCCGGTCAGCACGTGTTCGTCAAATCGGACACGCAGGGATACGAGGACAAGGTTCTGGACGGCATCGGCGACACGTGGGAGCGGATTGCCGGACTGCAGCTCGAACTGTCGATCCAGCCGATCTACGAGGGTCAGCCCGGCCACCTGTCGCTTCTGGAGCGGATCGCCGAACGGGGGTTCCGGCCCCACCTCGTGGTGCCGGGATACTGGAGCCGCCACTACGGGCGGATGCTCGAATACGACGTGGTGTGCTTCCGCGACTGAGCGCTATCCGCGGCGCGCGCGTGGATGGGCGTGCGCATACACCGCACGCAGACGCTCGCTATCGACATCGGTGTAGCGCTGGGTGGTCGAGAGCGAGGCGTGCCCCAAAAGCTCCTGGATGGCGCGCAGGTCACCGCCGGACGCCAGCAGGTGCGTCGCGAAGGAATGCCGCATCGCGTGGGGCGTGGTCTCGGGCGGCAGGCCGAGCGCAGCCCGCAGCTCCTGCAACCGAATCTGGACGGCGCGGGGATTGAGGCGCCCTCCCCGGACACCGACGAACAAGGGACCGTCGGATGAAAGTGCGTGCGGACATTGCGCCACATAGGCCTCGATGGCCCGGGCGACCACAGGCAGCACGGGCACCATGCGGGTCTTGCCGCCCTTCCCCGTCACCATCAGTTCGCCGCTGTCGGGCAGGTCGCGGCGATCGAGTGACAACGCCTCGGAAATGCGCAACCCGCACCCGTAAAGCAGGAGCAGGACCGCCAGATCGCGGGCGTTGACCCAGGCAGGTGTGTCGGGACGCGATGGCTCGGACGCCGCCTCGATCAGGTCGTCCGTTTCGGCCGTGGTCAGCGCCTTGGGCACCGATCGCGGCAGCCGCGGTGCGCGAACGGCGCCGACCGCCGGATTGTGACCCAGCCCCTCGCGCTCGAGATAACGAAAGAAGGTGCGCACCGCGGAAAGCGCGCGCGCCGTCGATGTCCGGGCGTAGCCTCGGTTGCCCCGCATCGCCAGCCACGCCCTGAAATCGCCGGGCTTCAGATCGCAAAGAATCCGGATCGTGACCTCTGACCCGAAGTGAGCGGATACGAACGTGACGAACGCCGAAATATCCCGGCGGTAGGCGGCAACCGTATGGTCGGAGGCACGCCGTTCGGCTGCCAGCTGCGCAATCCACTCTGCCAACGCCGCGCACAATGCCCCGTCCGCAGCAAGCGCGGGCAATTCCGCCTCGTCTAGCGCGGCAGGTCGAGCCATGTGCGGATGCAATGCTCCATGATCGCGGCGAGGAACCCCAGGAGTTCGGTGCCCTGGCCCTGGTGGAACCGGCCCGGGTCCCGGCTTCCCATGGCGAGCAGCGCGCGGGGCGCCTCTTCGCGCACCGACAGGCGCAGCAATGCCTGGGATCGGACGAGACCCGCCGCCTCGCCGAAGATGCGGCGGTCGCCCTCGACATTCTCTTCGAGCGTGACGGCACGTGCCCCTTCGACGATCCGGTCGATGGTGCCGACCGGAACGACACGCACGCCGTGGTTCGTCGAGGGTGGCACCGTTCCGCCCTCGAGGCAGAGCGACACGGCGTCGACATGCAGGAGTTCGGCGAGATCGATCGTCAGCAACTCGACGAGATGGTCCACCGAGCGCGCCTTCAACAGCGCGAGAACGGCCGCGTGAATGCGGTTCTGGCTCTGCAGGTTCGCGCGGCTCGCATCAATCAGGTCCGTGCTCTGGGTCTCGAGCCGTGATAGCTCGTCGCGCATGCGTTCGAGCATGGCACTCTGAAGATCGACCACCTCTCCGCCGTCGGCGGCTTCGTCCTCGAACGCGCGCTCGGGCGAAAGCAGGATTGCGAGCAGCTGGGGATGACGCTGCAGGATGTTCGGGTGTTCGCGCAGGAAGCCGATGACCTGGGCTTCGCTCAGCTCGCTGGCGGCTTCGGCCTCGGGTCGTTGGGCTTTCTTGCTCACGCGATCACCGTCCCTCTGGGGTTACTCCGCCGCATCCTTGCGGGCGGCAGCCTGTTCGAGCACGGATTGGCCCGTCGCTTCCCAGTCCTTCAGGAAGGCCGCCAGGCCCTTGTCCGTCAGCGGATGCTGGAACAGCTGCCGCAGCACGTTCGGCGGCAAGGTGGCGACATGAGCGCCCGCACGCGCCGATTCGACGACATGGCCCGGGCTGCGAATCGAAGCGACGAGCACTTCGGTCTGGAAGTCGGCATACTGGTCATAGATCTCGACGATGTCCTCGATCAGGTCGAGGCCGCGTTGACCGAGATCGTCGAGCCGGCCGACGAAGGGAGAGACGAAGGTCGCGCCCGCCTTGGCCGCGAGGATCGCCTGGGCCGCCGAGAAACAGAGCGTCACGTTGACCATGATGTCGCGGTCGCGCAGCGCCTTGCACGTCTTCAGCCCGTCCGGCGTCAGCGGCACCTTGATGGCGACGTTCGGCGCGATGGCCGCCAGCACGTCGGCTTCGGCCAGCATGGTATCGACATCGGTGGCAGTTACCTCGGCGCTGACCGGGCCCGGCACCAGGTCGCAAATCTCTGCAATGACATCGAGGAAGTTGCCCCCCGATTTCGCGATGAGCGTCGGATTGGTCGTCACGCCATCCAGCAGGCCGGTGGCTGCGAGGTCGCGAATTTCGGCCAGATCGGCCGTATCCACAAAGAACTTCATCCGGTGATTCCCCTGTCCCCAATGCGTTTTCGTGCGCCAGGACCCTTCGGTGCGACACCGCCTGCGCCCTGCATTGGACGGCCGCGAGTCGCCCGATAAAGTGTACTCGATGCCCCCTACCGATGCCACCGCACCCACCGGACATTCGCGCAACGACGTGATCAGCGTGCTGCTGCCGCTGCCCGTGGCGGGCCCCTACGACTATCTCGTACCGGAAGGCCTCGACGTCCGGCCAGGCGATTTCGTGCACGTGCCGCTCGGCAACCGCGAGATGACGGGCGTCGTGTGGGGTCCGGCCGCAGGCGACGTCGAGGAGGCGAAGCTTCGGCCGATCTCCGCGTGCATCGAAGCACGCCCCCTGCCCGACGCGCTGCGGGCGTTCGTGGATTGGGTCGCGGGCTACACACTGAGCGCACCTGGTGC
>JAYPUG010000068.1:0-8966 GCA_038133965.1 Rhodospirillaceae bacterium
GCAGCAGCCAGAACGAGATGTTGTTCATCCGCGGGAACGCCATGTCCGGCGCGCCGATCATCAGGGGGATGAACCAGTTGCCGAAGCCGCCGATGACGGCGGGCATGACCACGAAGAACACCATGATCAGGCCGTGCGCCGTGATCACCACGTTCCACCAGTGGCCGTCGGCCGAGCCGTCGGCATTCAGGAAGAACTGCATGCCGGGATCCTGCAGCTCCAGGCGCATCATGATCGAGAACAGGCCGCCGACGATGCCCGCGAGGATGGAGAAGACAAGGTACATCGTGCCGATGTCCTTGTGGTTGGTCGAGAAGACCCACCGTTTCCAGCCGCGTGGCGTGTGATGGTCGTGTGCGTGGTCGTGAGCGTGTGCGTCAGCCATCGTTTACGTTCTCCCTGCCGGCTACTGCGCGGCCGCGGGCGTGTCGCCCACTTCGTTACGGACTACCTGGATCGGACGCGGCGCCGTGTCGCCGTCGGTCGGGCTGAAGCGCGCCTGCGCCTTGGTCACCCAGGCATTGAACTCGGCCTCGGTGACCGCCTCGATCGCGATCGGCATGAAAGCGTGGCCGGCACCGCACAGCTCGGAGCACTGGCCGTAGTACATCCCCGGCTCGTCGATCTGGAACCAGGTCTCGTTGGTGCGGCCCGGCACGGCATCGACCTTGGAGCCGAGCGAAGGAACCGCGAACGCGTGCAGCACATCGGACGCCGTCACGAGGACGCGAATCTTCTTGCCGACAGGCAGGACCAGGTTCTCGTCAGTGGCGAGCAGCCGCGGCTGGCCGTCCTTGAGTTGGTCGTCCGGCACCATGAAGGCATCGAAGGTGAAGTCGCCGTTGTCGGGATACTCGTAGCTCCAGTACCACTGGCGACCGATCGCCTTGATCGTCAGGTCGGCATCCGCCGTGTCGTCCGTGGCGTAGAGCAGAGGCAGCGAAAAGAAACCGATCACGAACAGGATGACCACCGGGATCACCGTCCACAGGATCTCGACCAGCGTATTGTGGGTCGTCCTGGAGGGCGTCGGGTTCGCCTTCTCGCGGAACCGCACGATCGTATAGAGCAGCAGCGCCAGCACGAAAATCGAGATCGCGAAGATGATCCACAGCAGGAAGTCGTGGAAGTCATCCATCCGCTGCATGATCGGCGAATGCGGGTCCTGGAAACCGAGCTGCCAGGGCGTCGGCTGCTGGGCAGACGCCGGGACCGTGATCGTTGCCAGCAGGATGCCGGAAAGAACCGCTCCACCGGCAACACCGGCAACGCGCTTCAGGAGGTTTCGGATTGGTTTCATACGCTCGCTTCCATCGTTTCGACTCCGTTGCGGCAAGGCATGCGCAACGGGCCGTCCCCTCTACCCGATTGAACGGCTCGAAAACTATACCAGCGCACGTCCGTCAACAAGCCGGGCCCCGGGATTTTCCCGAGCTTGAGACACCTTGTCGCAGCGCCGCAAAACCCTGATCGCGAAGGGTTTTCACCGCATACGGGTGCGCCTGCCCGTCAGCGAATCACCACCCGTTGCAGGCGCGAATCGCAATCGCGGGCAGCGCCGTGCTGACATCGCGCACGAAACTCCAATATGGTTGGGCGGACCGCCCACACGCCGCACCACCCCGGACACGAGCCATGACCGACATCGCACGCACCGACGAGCTCTTCTTCCAGCGCACTGGCATGGACCCCAAGCGCGTGGGGGACACGATCGCGGATGCGCTGGACGGCGCGGACGACGGCGAACTTTTCCTCGAGTACCGGCAGAGCGAGGCCATCACCTTCGACGACGGGCGCGTGCGCAATGCGAGCTTCGACACCTCGCAGGGCTTCGGGTTGCGCGCCGTCTCGGGCGAGGCGTCCGGCTATGCCCATTCCACCGAACTGAGCGAGGCGGCCATCGCGCGGGCCGCGGAAACCGTGCGCGCGGTGCGCACCGGCAAGGGCGGCACGGCGGGCGAGGCGCCGGCCGGCACCAACCGCGACCTCTACACCGACACCAACCCGCTGGGCGAAATGGCCTTCGGGGACAAGGTCGCGCTGCTGTCCGAGATGGATGCCTATGCGCGCGCCGCCGATCCGCGCGTGCGCCAGGTCACGGCCTCGCTGTCGGGCAACTGGCAGGCCGTCCAGATTGTGCGGCGCGACGGCGAGCGGCGGGCCGATATTCGCCCGCTGGTGCGCCTCAACGTCTCGGTCATGGTCGGTGACGGCGACCGCCAGGAAACCGGCTCCCACGGGGTCGGCGGGCGCGCCGTGTACGACCGCTGGATCGCACCGGAGAACTGGAAGGCGCAGGTGGACGAGGCGCTGCGCCAGGCGCTCGTGAACCTCGAATCGGTGCCCGCCCCCGCGGGCGAAATGCCGGTCGTTCTGGGTCCGGGCTGGCCGGGCGTGCTGCTGCACGAGGCCGTCGGGCACGGGCTCGAGGGCGACTTCAACCGCAAGCAGACGTCCGCATTCGCATCGCTGCTGGGCGAGCGGGTCGCAGCCCCCGGGGTGACGGTGGTCGATGACGGCACCATCGCCGACCGGCGCGGCTCGATTACAATCGACGACGAGGGCACGCCGAGCGCCTGCAACGTGTTGATCGAGGACGGCATCCTGAAGGGCTACATGCAGGACCGGCTGAACGCCCGCCTGATGGGTGTGGCGCCGACCGGCAACGGGCGGCGCGAATCCTTCGCCCACCACCCGATGCCGCGCATGACCAACACCTACATGCTCGACGGCACCGCCGACCCGGAGGAATGCATCCGCGAGGCGAAGACCGGCATCTACGCCGTCAACTTCGGCGGCGGGCAGGTCGATATCACCAACGGCAAGTTCGTGTTCAGTTGCACCGAAGCCTACCTGATCGAGGACGGAAAACTGGGCGCGCCGGTCAAGGGCGCGACCCTGATCGGCAACGGCCCCGATGCGCTGACGCGCGTCAAGCTGATCGGCAACGATTCCCGCCTCGACGACGGGGTCGGGACCTGCGGCAAGGACGGCCAGTCGGTGCCTGTGGGCGTGGGCCAGCCGACCATGCTGTTGGAATCGCTGACGGTGGGCGGCACCGCCGTGTGACCCCCCGGGACGTTGCGTGACGCGCGGGCAGGAGCCATGCACCTGACGCATGGGCATTTGGCGTCACAGCATTTAAGCGTAAAAGAATAACGCGTTAGGAAAAGGGCCACGCCAAGCGCCTGGAGACCCCATGCCCGACGAAGGACGAATGCCGGAAGCTTCCACGCCCGCCGATACGAGCGCGGCACCCGCGCGTTCGCGTGTCGGACGGCAGGTCCGCAACCTCGTCATCCTGATCATCGTGGCCACCGCCATCGCCGGCGCGGGGCGCTGGGGCTACTGGCAGTGGAGCCACGTCAGCGAGACCGACGCACGAATCAAGGCCGACACGGTCACCATTTCCAGCCGGGTCGCGGGCTGGATCGTCGCACTGCCGACGACAGAGGGCGACCGCGTCAGACGGGGCGACCTTCTGATCGAGATTGACTCCCGCGACTCCCAGCTGCAGTTGACCGAGTATGGCGCGCGCATCGCCGCGCTGACGGCCGCGCGCGAGCAGATCGCGGCCGAGATCGAGGTGATCGACCTGACGACGGCGCAACGTGTCGAGGCGCTGCGCTCGCGCGCGGCCGCCGCGAAGGTCGCGGTCGATGCCAGCCGCGAACAGTACGACCTGGCGCGTGCCGAGTTCGAGCGGACGCGCTCGCTGCTCGCGGACCGGATTGTCTCGCGCCAGCGACTCGACCAGGTCCAGACCGAACTGAGCCGCGCCCAGGAACGCCACGAGCGCGCGCAGGCCGACCTCGGCGCCGCACTGGCCGACGTGGCCGAGGCGGAAGCCGAGCGCGGCGAGATGCGCGTCCTGCAGCGCCGGATCGACGGGCTGCGCCACGAGGAGGCGCAACTGGCCGCCCAGCGCGACCGGCAGTCGCTCGACGTCGCGGATCGCACCATCAAGAGCCCGATCGACGGGGTCGCATCCGAGATCTTCGTGGACGCGGGCGAGTTCGTGAACCCGGGCCAGCGCCTGATGCTGGTCCACGATCCGGCCTCGGTCTGGATCGAGGCGAACATCAAGGAGACCGACATCCGCCACCTCGCGCCGGGCATGCCGGTCGATATCTCGATCGACGCCTATCCCGACCAGGTCTTTCGGGGCACGGTCGCGCGCATCGGCGCCGCGGCGACGAGCGAGTTCGCGCTGCTGCCCAACCCGAACCCGAGCGGCAACTTCACCAAGGTCACCCAGCGCCTGCCGGTGCACATCGACATCGAGCAGAGCGAGGGCCGGCTGCGGCCGGGGATGATGGCGATCGTCAACATCGAGATCCCGGGGCGGTGAGCCGGGGCACCCCGACGCCATGACCGACGCCACGATGACCGCCGGCGGGGTTCCGGGCGTCACCTTCGCCCACCGCTGGCTCGTCGTGTCGGTTGCCCTTTCCTCTTCGCTCGCCCTGGCGCTGTCGGGAACGATCACCAACGTCGCCGTGCCCGACATCATGGGGGCCTTCGGCGTGGGTCAGGACCAGGCGCAGTGGATGGCGACCGCGTTTTTCGCCGCGATGACCGCCGGCATGCTGCCGAGTGACTGGCTGACACGGACGTTCGGTGCGCGCCACGTCTTCGTCGCCATGATGCTGCTCTTCCTGGCCGCGTCGGTGGCCGGCGGAACCGCCCAGTCCTACCTCGTTGTCGTCCTCGGCCGGGCGCTCCAGGGCCTCGCGGCGGGGGTCATCCTGCCGCTCACCATGATGGCCATGTTCGCCGTGTTCCCCCCCAACCGCCGCGCGATGGTGGCCGGACTGTTCGGCATCAGCTTCGTCCTCGGCCCCGGGCTCGGCCCCTGGTTCGGCGGCATCGCGATCGACATCTTCGACTGGCGCTTCACCTTCTATGTCGCGGTCCCGGTGGCCTTTTGTTCGATGATGCTGGCCTCCGTCGTGCTTCCCGCGCGCGATCCGAACACCCCGCGCACCCGCCTCGACTGGGTCGGCTTCCTGCTCGTCGCCGTCTTCCTGACGGCGACCCTGACCGGCCTGTCGAACGGACAACTCAAGGGCTGGAACTCGAACTTCGTCATGCTCGCCCTCGGGCTCGGCCTGGGCTCGGCGACGCTCTTCGTTGCCTGGGAACTATTTGTCGACGACCCGATCTTCAACGTCCGGCTTCTCGCCCGCCCGCGTTTCGCGATTGCGAACATGGTTTCCTTCCTGTTCGGCGCCACCCTGTTCGGCTCGTTCTATCTTCAGCCTGTCTTCGTACAGCTTGTGCAGAACTACACGCCGCTCCGCGCCGGGCTCGTGCTGGTGCCGGGCGGCTTGATCATGGGCCTGGTGTTGCCTCTCGCGGGACGCACGTCCGACCTGGTGCCGCCCTACATACCTCTCGCGGTCGGTTTTCTGCTGTTCACAATCTCTCTCTGGCTGATGGGGTTCTCCGACCCCAACACCGCATTCTGGACGTTCGCCGCAATCGTCGGCCTGGGCCGTATCGGACAGGGCATGCTGTTCCCGCCGGTCACCGCAGTCGGACTCCAGGCCGCCCCGGTCCAGCACATGGGCACGGCCAACGGCATGCTCAACTTCACCCGTCAGATGGGGGGCGCCTTCGGGATCAACCTGCTCGCGATCTTCATCGAGCGTCGCACGGCCACTTACAGCGAGGTCTTCGCGGCGACTCAGACCGAGACAAACCCGGCGACCAGCGGCCTCCTGGCCGGTGTGCGTGAAATGCTCTCTGCCGCCGGCCTGCCCGACGCCATCGAGGCGCCGCTGGCCACGCTCTACCTGGGCCGCATGGTCGCCGCGCAGGCGACGGCGCTGGCGTTCCAGGACACGTTCATGGTGTTCGCTCTCGTCGGCCTGCTCGCGGTGGCCCTGTCGCTCGCGCTGTGGAGCCCCTATCGGCGCGGCGGCTAGGCGGCAGGCTCAGGCCCGCCCGCAAGCGCGTTCAGCTTGTCGACGATGTAGATAATGATCACATAGATCACATAGTAGGCGAAGATGAAGTTCACGATGGGGATCAGTGTCAGAACGACCCAAAGAACCTTGTTGCGCCCCAAACGTTCCGCCAGGAAATAGTTACCGACGGCAAACGGAATGGCGAAAATGATGAGTGGATAAATGCCGTAAAATGCTCTCCACCGCCCATGTCTTGTCCCCTTCTCTGTTGATCCCTACCAAGCATACTCCTCGAAGGCCCGGCGCACATCGCCGTCCCAGCGCCCTTCGAACGCGGCGATCTTGTTTTCCGCCGGCGTGAGTCCGGAATCCGCGATCTGCTCGAGGGTGGCGAGGAAGTGGCTCTCGTCCTGGCCCCAGAAATCCTTGCGGTCCCGGTTCTTGAGCCCCGTCCGCGAGATATCGAGCGCCTCGCGCGCCAGGTCGAGCATGGTGCGGTTGCGGAACGGGGTGTCGAGGCCGCCTGCCGGCACCGCGTTGCGCAGCGCCACGACCTCGTCGGCCGTCCAGTCGGCGATCATCGCCTCGGCCTGCCCGATCGCCTCGTCGTCGTAGAGGAGCCCGACCCAGAAGGCCGGCAACGCGCAGACACGCCGCCACGGGCCGCCGTCCGCGCCGCGCATCTCGATGTAGCGCTTGAGCCGGACCTCAGGGAACAGCGTGGTGATGTGGTCCGACCAGTCGCCCATGGTCGCGCGTTCGCCGGGCAGTGCGGGCAGCTTGCCGTCGATGAAGTCGCGGAACGACTGGCCCGACGCGTCGATGTAGTTCCCGTCGCGATAGACGAAGTACATCGGCGTATCGAGCACATACTCCGCGTAGCGCGCGTAGCCGAAATCGTCATCGAAGACGAAAGGCAGGATTCCCGAACGGTCGTTGTCCGTGTCGGTCCAGACCTGGCTGCGCAGGCTCTGGAACTCGGTGCGCTTGCCTTCCTTGAAGGGCGAGTTCGCGAACAGCGCGGTCGCAACGGGTTGCAGCGCCATGCCGATGCGCATCTTGCGCGCCATGTCGGCCTCGTCCGCGAAGTCCAGGTTCACCTGGACCGTACAGGTGCGCAGCATCATGTCGAGGCCCATCGTGCCGACCTTGGGCATGTACTCGCGCATGATCTTGTACCGGCCCTTCGGCATCCAGTGCGCATCCTCGCGGCGCAGGGTCGGGTGGTAGCCGATCCCGATCATCGCCACGCCCAGCTCGCGGTTCACCTCGCGCAGCTGCTCCAAATGCTCGTGAACCTCGTCACAGGTCTGGTGCAGGGTCTCGAGCGGCGCACCCGAGAGCTCGAACTGGCCGCCGGGCTCGAGGGAGATGTTCGCGCCGTTCGCGCCCGAGAGCGCGATCACGTTTCCGCCCTCGTTGACGGGTTCCCAGCCGAAACGCTGCAGCCCCTCGAGCAGGTCGCGGATACCCGGCGAGCTGTCATAGGCGAGCGGTTCGTAGTCCGACTGTCGGAACGCAAACTTCTCGTGCTCGGTGCCGATACGCCAGTTTTCGGGCGGTGTTTCGCCCTCGGCAAACCAGGCAACCAGCTGGTCGATGGATTCGATAACGGGGCCGCCGCCCGCCGACGGTGCTGCCATGTCGTTTGAGTCCTGCTGGCCCCCGGTTATGCCGGCCGGCCGGCGTGCCAGTCGCCGGCGACGGCTTGAACGACGGCCAGTGCCGCGAGTGCCGCCGTATCGGCGCGCAAGACACGCGGCCCCAGCCCTATGGGAATAACAAAGGTCAGTTCACGTATTCGGTCAAGTTCATCGGGTGCGAAGCCGCCTTCCGGACCTGTCAGGACCGCGAGCGGCGAACCCGCCGCGATCTCGCCCGCGGCCACCGCCACGGGACGGCCTGCGCCCGTCTCGTCGCCGACCAGAAGGCTACGGTCCGGCGGCCACGTATCCACCAGCGCCGAAAGACGAACCGGCTCGGAAATCTCCGGCACGCTCAGCCGTTCGGACTGCTCGGCCGCCTCGACGGCGATGGCGCGAAGACGCTTGGTGTTGACCCGCTCGGTGTTGGTGCGCGCCGTCATGATGGGGATCAGCCGCGACACGCCGAGCTCGGTCGCCTTGGCGGCGAGGAAATCGACCGCCGCACGCTTGATCGGCGCGAAAGCGAGCCAGAGGTCAGGCTCCTGAGTCTGTTCGCGGAACTGCGCGCCGAGCGCCAGGGAGACCGCGCCGCGCCTGGCATCCGAAATCTCGGCCCAGTGTTCGCCGTCGCGTCCGTTGAAAACGGCAACCCGGTCACCGACACCCCGGCGCATAACGTTGGCGAGATAGTGGCTCTGGTCGCGTCCGAGTGTCAGCGCCTGACCATCGGCAAGCGCATCCTCGACGTATAGGCGGATGCGGGTGAAGCTGGCCGGCGTGTCCGTCATGGGCAAATCCGGAATTGGGGCCGAGGGCCCGTCTGGGCTAACAATGCCGCCATGAGCGACGCACCCCATCATAGCGCCAGCGACATCCCGCGCGACAGCTGGCTGGACCGCCTCGTCCCGGCCGGTGCGCGCCCCTATGCGCGGCTGATGCGCCTCGACCGGCCGATCGGTACCTGGCTACTCCTGCTGCCGGGTTGGTGGGCGCTGGCCATGGCGGGGCCCGACGGTGCATGGCCGAACGTCTGGTGGATCGTGCTTTTCGGGATCGGCGCGGTCCTGATGCGCGGCGCGGGCTGCGTCATCAACGACCTGTTCGACCGCGATTTCGACCGGCGGGTCGCACGCACCGCCGACCGGCCGCTCGCCTCGGGCGCCATGGGGGTTCGTGCGGCGCTTGCCTTCCTGCTGGCGCTTCTGATCGTCAGCCTGGCGATCCTGATCCAGTTCAACCTGTTCGCCATCGCCGTCGGCGTGTTGAGCCTCGCGCTCGTCGTCCCCTACCCGCTGATGAAGCGGATCACCTGGTGGCCGCAGGCCTGGCTCGCCCTGACCATCCACTGGGGCGCGCTGCTCGGCTGGGCGGTGGTGCGCGGCGAGCTCGAACCCGCCGCGTTCGCGCT
>JAYPUG010000069.1:0-2519 GCA_038133965.1 Rhodospirillaceae bacterium
TCTTCTTCTTCTCGGGCTTGCCGCGGGCGTTGTTGTAGTACCAGACGATCTTCACTTGGGTGTCGTTCGCCTCGGAGCCCGAGTTGGTGAAGAACACCTTGCCCATGTTGCCCGGCGCGATGCCGATCAGTTTCTCGGCCAGGTCGATCGCCACCTCGTTGGAGCGGTGGGTGAAGCCCTGGATATAGGGCAGCTCGAGCATCTGCTCGTAGGCGACCTTGGCGAGCCGGTCCTCGCCGAAGCCCAGCGACGTGCACCACAGGCCGGCCATGCCCTCGATGTACTCGCGGCCCTGGTCGTCATAGACGTAGATGCCCTTGCCCTTGTTGACGATGAAGGGGCCGTTCGCCTCGTGCGCCTTGGCGTTGGTGAACGGGTGCAGGTAGTAGGCGATATCACGCGCCGCCGGGGAATTGGGGGCGAACTGGGTGCGGTCGGACGGTGCCATGGGGCCGTCTCCTGATTGAAAGATCGTTTCGAGGCGGAAACCTAGGCTCCCGGGCGCGCGCGGGCAAGCGCGCGGAATCCCACGATTCGGCCCAAGTCAGAGCCGTTCGAACTCGTCGCGTCCGGCATTGGGGCCGGCCTGCACCTCGATCAGCGTCAATTCCCGGTTGTCCGCGGTGGCCAGCGCGTGTGCCGCGCCCGCCGGGATCGAGATGGATGCGCCCGGCTCGATGCGATGGGTTTCCGCCTCGAGCGTGACCTCGGCGATCCCGTCCACCACCATCCAGTGCTGGGCGGCATGGCGGTGGCGGCGCAGGCGCACTTCGCCGCCTGGATGCAGGGTGATCCGCTTGACGTGGAACCCCGGGCCGGTGTTCAGCGTCTTGTACCAGCCCCAGGGCCGATAGACCTCGGGGAAGGTGACGGCTTCTGCCCGCCCGGTCTGTCCCAGCTGTTCGACGATAACGCGGACCTGCTGCACATCGTCCTTGGGTGCGACCAGCACGGCGTCGGCAGATGCGACAACCACGAAATCCTCGAGCCCGATCGCCGCGACAAGCGTTCCGTCCGAGCGCAGGTAGCAGTCGCGCGCGCCGACCTGCACCACATCGCCGACGATGACGTTGCCTGCATTGTCCTTCGAGCCGATCGCCCACAAGGCACGCCAGGAACCGACGTCCGACCAGCCCATATCGACGGGCACGACGGCGGCATGGTCCGTTTTCTCCATCACCGCGTAGTCGATGGATTGCGCCGGGGCGTTACCGAATGCGGCGGCGTCGAGGCGTAAGAAGTCGAGATCCTCGGTGCCGGCGGCCAGTGCCGCGCGGCAGGCCGTCGCCGTTTCCGGCGTCAGGCGTTCGATCTCGGCGAGCAGCGTGTCGGCGCGGAAGACGAACATGCCGCTGTTCCAGAAATGGTTGCCGCCCGCAACGAACCCTTCGGCGGTCGGCCGGTCGGGCTTCTCGACGAAACCGGCGACATGGCGCACCCCGTCGAGACCTTCCACCGGTGCGCCGGCCGCGATGTAGCCGAACCCGGTTTCGGGTGCGCGCGGCGCGACCCCGAAGGTGACCAGCAGGCCCGCCTGTGCCGCGCTGGCCGCGGCCGCGGCCGCCTCGCGAAAGGCGCGGATATCCTGCACCACGTGATCCGACGGCAGGACCAGCATGACGGCGTCAGGGTCCCGCGCGAGCAGCCACAGTGCGGCAGCGGTCAAGGCGGGTGCGGTGTTGCGCCCGACGGGTTCGAGCAGGATTCCGGAAGGGTCGGCATCTTGGCGGCGAAGCTGCTCGGCGACCATGAACCGGTGTTCCTCGTTGCACACGACGAGGGGTGGTGCGAACCGGCCGGGCACATCGACCCGCAGCGCGGTGTCCTGAAGCATGGAATTGTCGCCCGCCAGGGGCAGGAACTGTTTGGGATAGTCGCGCCGGCTCATGGGCTAGAGCCGTGTGCCCGCGCCGCCCGACAGGATGACGGGTGTGATCAGACCGTTCGCCACGAGTGGCCTCCCGATTACAAGTTCCCTTGCTAGCGGGTTTTGGCGCGCACGCCAACGCCGCCGACGGAACCGCGACAGGCATTTTCACCTCGGCTACGATGCCGCCATGAAAATTGCGGCAATCCAGATGAACACGCAGAACGACAAATCCGCGAACCTCGTGCGTGCGCGCGAGCTTGCCGATGCGGCGGTGGCGGCCGACGCACCCGACATGCTGGTCCTGCCAGAGGTCTTCGCCTTCATGGGGGGCAGCGTCGAGGAGAAGCGGGCGGCAGCCGAGGAACTGCCGGTTTCCGGCGCGGATGGCGGGCCGGCCTATGAGTGCTTGCGAGATATGGCGCGCGATCACGGCGTCTTTGTTCACGGCGGCAGCTTCGTCGAACGGGACGGAGATGACTTCCTCAATACGACCCTCGCCTTCGGCCGCGACGGAGACGAACTGGCGCGTTACCGCAAAATCCACCTGTTCGATGTTTCCACGCCCGACGGCCGCGAGTACCGAGAGTCCGCGACCTTCGGTGCGGGCCGCGATGTCGTCACCTACCTGGCAGGGGACACGCGGATTGGC
>JAYPUG010000069.1:2529-8945 GCA_038133965.1 Rhodospirillaceae bacterium
TACGACCTGCGGTTTGCCGAACTCTATCTGCGGCTCGCCGAGGCGGGCGCGGACGTGATCATGGTGCCTGCGGCGTTCACGCTCCAGACGGGCAAGGACCATTGGGAGGTGCTGCTGCGCGCCCGCGCCATCGAGACCCAGACCTGGGTCGTGGCCGCAGCCCAGACCGGTACCTACCCCGAGGGCAACGACGAGCGTGCGAGCTGGGGCCATTCGATGATCGTCGATTCCTGGGGCCAGGTGCGTGCCCAGGCGGGCGAGGGGACGGGACACGCGACGGCGGCGATCGATCTGGACTATCTGCGTTCGGTGCGCGCACGCATCCCGGTGGCGGATCACCGGGTGCTCGGCACCTGAGGAGACCGACATGGACATCAAGGACGAGATTGCACGCGATCACGGGCTGCTGACGGAGTGGCGGCGCGACTTTCACGCCCATCCGGAGCTGGCGTTTGAGGAGGAGCGCACTTCGGCGCTGGTCGCCGAACGGCTCGAAAGCTTCGGCGTCGAGGTGCATCGCGGGCTCGCAAAGACCGGTGTCGTCGGCCGGCTAAAGGCGGGCGAGGGCAACCGCGCGATCGCGCTGCGCGCCGACATGGACGCGCTGCCGATGGAGGAGGGCAACGATTTCGCCCATCGCTCGCAAAGCCCGGGACGAATGCACGGTTGCGGCCATGACGGGCATACGACGATGCTGCTGGGCGCCGCGAAGTACCTTGCCGAGACGAAGCAGTTCGACGGCACGGTCTATTTCATCTTCCAGCCGGCCGAGGAGGCCGAAGGCGGTGCCGAGGTGATGGTGGAGGAGGGGCTGTTCGAACAGTTCCCCGTCGAGGCGATCTACGGCATGCACAACTGGCCGGGCATGCCCGTGGGCGAGTTCGCGGTCAGCGCCGGCCCGATGATGGCCGCGTTCGACATCTTCGACCTGGTGGTGCGCGGGCGCGGCAGCCACGGCGCCATGCCCCACCAGGGGGTGGACAGCATCGTGGTGGCCTCACAGCTGGTGACGGCGCTGCAGACGATCACGAGCCGCAACACCGACCCGATCGACTCGCTGGTCGTGTCCGTGACCCAGATTCACGGGGGCGATGCCTACAACGTGATCCCCGACGAAGTCGTCCTGCGCGGGACCGTGCGTTCCTTTCGCGAGGAAGTGCGTGACACGGTCGAGCCGGCGATCCGGCGGATCGCCGACGGCATCTGCGCCGCCCACGGGGCGGTGGCCGAACTTCGCTACGAGAAGCGCTATCCCGCGACGGTGAACACCGTGGAAGAGACGGGTCAGGCCTTCGCCGCGGCGCAGGCCGTCGTCGGCGACACGAAGATCGAGACGAAGCCGGTACCGAGCATGGGCTCCGAAGACTTTGCCTACATGCTGCGCGAGAAGCCCGGCTGCTACGTCTGGGTCGGGAACGGTGACACGGCGGGCGGCTGCATGCTCCACAACCCCGGCTACGACTTCAACGACGACGTCATTCCCATCGGCGTGACCTACTGGGCCAATCTGGTCGAGCAGGTGCTGACCGGCGAACGCGGGGCCTGACGCCCGATACGGAAGATTGCGTTAACCATATGGCAAGCCTTCGCGGGCAGTCTCTGTCCCCGAAGCCATGCGATTGATTCTGCACGCCATCCTTGTTGCCTCGTACTTCGTGCTCGCCTCCGCGGTGGTGCTCGTTGCGCCCGCGTTCGTGCCTGCACTGACGCCCGATATCGCCCCGCTGGCAGCAGGTGTGCTGTTCCTGGCGTGTGCGTTTGCCCATCTCATGCTGGCCCAGGCCGGCCGCAACCGGCGGCTTGCCGACGAACTCAACGTGATGCGGCGGCAGACGCGCGAAATCGCCGAGGACCTTCTGTCCACCCAGACACAGGCGCTGCAACTGCGCCAGGCGATGGAGCAGGCGGGCAAGGCCGGTGAGCAGCGAGTCACCCAGATGGTTGCAGAGGTCAAGGTCCTGCAGGGGCTGATCGAGGCATTCTCGCGCAAGCAGGCCGCCGAGGCCCGCGTTGCGGGCGAGGGCGAGGCTGCGTTGCGGCCGCGTCTTGTGGCCGTGGAGGGCGGCAAGTCGGCTCATCAGCCTGTGCCGTCCGTGGAGGCGGTGGAAGAGCCCGAACTTCTCTCGATCGTGCGCGAGGCGCTGCGTCTCGACCGGGTCGATGTGTATCTCCAGCCGATCGTCAGTCTGCCCCAGCGAAAAAACCGCTACTACGAGTTTTATACGCGCATTCGCGCCGAGGACGGGACGGTCATCGGACCCGGTCAGTACATCGAGGTTGCCGAACGCGAGGGGTTGGTCAGCGCGATCGACAACATGCTGCTGTTCCGCTGTGTACAACTCATTCGCCGGACCCAGCGGCGCAACTACGACACGGCGTTCTTCTGCAACATCTCGCGTGAGAGCCTCGCCGATACCTCGTTCATCTGAGATTTCGTCGATTTCGTTGCCGAGAACCCCGATCTGGCGCCGAAGCTCTTCTTCGAGTTCGGCCAGGCCGATATCGAGACTGCGCCGCCTGCGACGGTCGGGAACCTGGCGCGGCTTGCCGATCTCGGCTTCCGTTTCTCGCTCGACCAGGTCCGAAATCTCGACATCGATCTGCAGGGCCTGTCGGCGAAAAACTTCCGCTTCATGAAGGTCGATGCCAACTTCCTGCTGAACCCGCCGGAAGGCGGCTTGGGCAACATTGCCGGGGCCGACATCAAGCAATGGCTTGACCGAGAAGGGCTCGACCTGATCGTCGAGAAGATCGAGGACGAGCGGCAGGTCGTCGAACTCCTCGATTACGAGATCGACTTCGGCCAGGGGTTCCTGTTCGGCGAGCCGCGACTGAGCCGGACCGACTGACCGCACGCCCGAACGGCGGCGCGTCCTTCACAATTCATCGATTGCGGCTTTCTTCGTGCGCAGCGTCATGGCATACGCGGCCTGAAACCCGTTTATTTCCTTGCGTTCGACATGAATACCCAAGCCTGCCACGGATTTGCCGACCTCGCGTCCGATTACGACCACCTGATCGTCGATCTGTGGGGCACGCTCCACAACGGGATCGAGCCGTTTCCGGGTGCCGTGGCGTGTCTGGCAAGTGCGCGCGCGGCGGGGCAGTCGGTCACACTGCTGTCCAATGCGCCGTTCCGCGTCTCGGGTGTTCGCAAGGTGCTCGACACGATCGGCGTTCCCGAAGACATCTATGATGACGTCTTCTGCTCCGGCGAAGTTGCCTGGCACGCGATCCGGAACCGCACGGACGATTGGCATGCACGCCTTGGCCGGCGCGCGGCCTTCATCGGTCCGGACCGGCACCGGCCGATGCTCGACAATCCCGGTATCGACAGCGAGGCACCGATCGCTGAGGCGGATTTCCTGATTTGCACGGGGCCGCGCGAGGCGGGCGATACGCTCGACGACTATCTCGAAGAGTTGGCCGCGGCGGGTGCGCGGCGCCTGCCCATGGTCTGCACCAACCCGGATCGCGAGGTTTTGCGTGGTGACGTCCGCGAAATCTGCGCCGGCGCCATCGCCGAGGCCTACGAAGATCGCTTCGGCGGGGAAGTCGCATGGCACGGAAAGCCCTATCGCCCCGTGTTCGACGAGGTGCTTTCACATTTGGGCGATCCCGACCGTGCCCGCGTTTTGATGATCGGCGACGGGCTTCTCACCGATGTCGCGGGTGCGGCAGCGGCCGGTATCGACGCAGCACGCGTGGACATCGGTAGTGCGGGAGGCCGCCTCGGCACTGCGCACGGCGAGTTGCCCGACCCGGATTTGCTCGCGGGTCTGCTTGCGGAAGTCGGCCAATCACCCCGCTTCGCGGTCCCGGCGCTGATCTGGTAGCGTTGCTCCGCCTTAGAACCTGTTGAAGTCACCCTCATCGGGTGGGACATCGTGCAGGAGGCGAAATTGCGCACGCACAGCCGCTGTTGGACCTGGGAGTTCGACCGGCCGGTGGCCGACATCTGGCCACTGGTCTCCGATACCGCACGCCTCAACGAGGCGGCGGGTCTGCCCAAGCACGACATTGTCGAGACGCCCCAGCCGGACGGCTCGGTGCTCTACGAGGCCGAGACCCGCGTCGGGCCCTTCGCGGTTGCGTGGCGCGAGGCACCGGTGAACTGGATCGCCGAGCGCTGGTTCGAGCATTGCCGGCACTTCACCAAGGGGCCGATCCGCTGTCTGTGCGCCACGCTCAAGATAGCCCCCGCCGCCGACGGTGTTGGATGCCGAGTGGACTACACCGTGGATGTCGAAGCTGCGAACCTTCTGGGCGAGCTCGCGTTGCGTACTGTCTTCTTTCGTGGCGTGGAACGGAATTTCAGTGCGCTTATCGATACCGTGCGGGCGTTCGCGCGGGGCGAACGGGAAACGCCTTACGACGTCGCGCCGCCGCGTCTGAGTGACGACGCACGGGCCCGGGTGGAGAGCGCTGTGGCCGAGATCGACGGAACGCCGCATGGTCATGGGCTTGCGGGGCGGCTCGCGCACTACGCGACCACGCGCCAGGAGGTCGATGTGGTCAAGATACGGCCGCTGGAGTTGGCGCGTCGGTGGGACGTTCAGGCGCGCGAGGTCGTCGAAGTTTGCCTGGAGGCCACCCGGGCCGGGTTGCTCGACCTGCGCTGGGATCTGCTTTGCCCGCGTTGCCGGGTGGCCAAGTCCATCTCGTCCGGCCTCGACGAGTTGCCGACGGGAGCTCATTGCAGCACCTGCAACATCGACTATGAACGCGACTTCTCGCGCAATGTGGAGCTCAGTTTCCAGCCCTCGCCGGGCATCCGCCCCATCGTGTTCGGCGAATACTGCCTGTGCGGTCCCATGAGCACGCCGCACAGCGTGGCGCAGGTCACCGTACCCGCCGGACAGATGCGCGAGGTTTCGGCGGCCTTTGCGCCCGGTCCCTACCGGCTGCGCACGCTGGAGGCGGGCCCGGAAGTGGACGTGGAGTTCGAGGGCGGCGGATTTCCCGAGTTCGCTGTCGCTGACGCCGGCGTGTCGGCCGGGTCGCCGGCGCCGCCGGATGTACTGCGCCTCGTCAATCGGACGGCCCACCCGCGCACCTTCATCGTCGAGGAACGCGCCTGGGAGCGCGATGCGCTGACGGCGGATCGGGTCACCGCGTTCCAGGCCTTCCGAGACCTGTTCTCGGACCAGGTCCTGTGGCCCGGCGACGAGGTGGCGATCCGGCGCGTGACCCTGATGTTCACGGATTTGCGCGGATCGACCGCGCTTTACGAGGTGATCGGCGATGCGCGTGCCTACGGTCTGGTGCGCGATCACTTTGCGCTGCTTGCCGGGATCGTGCGCAACCATGACGGCGCGGTGGTCAAGACGATCGGCGACGCGGTGATGGCGGCATTCGCGGAACCCGCCGACGCGCTCCGCGCGGCGCTGGAGGTCCAGGATTCGGTCGCGGCGTTCAATCGCGAGCATGCCGGCACGGCGGGCGGAGGCGAAGCCATCGCCATCAAGCTGGGCCTCCATGCGGGACCCTGCATCGCCGTGACCCTGAACGACAGGCTCGACTACTTCGGCTCGACCGTGAATCTGGCCGCCCGTCTCCAGGGGCAAAGCCTCGGCGGCGATATCGTTCTGTCGCGCGCGCTGGCGGAGGATCCCGGTGTTGTGCCGCTAGTGGAGGGCGTCGGAGCACAAGACGAGGCGGCGGAACTGCGTGGTTTCGACGCGCCGGTGCCGTTCGTTCGGGTCACTGCGGGCACGACGGCGAACCTCCCCCCTCGATAGACCGCCTTCGCTTCGGGGACTATACTCCGCGGCCATGGGTTGGGGGGCGTAGAGCCGGAAAAATGGCCGAGTTTCCGAAGAAAACACTCGATGACTGGGGCACGCGCGCGGCGGGCGAACTGCGCGAGCGTACGCCCGACGATCTTGTCTGGCATACGCCCGAAGGCATCGACATCAAGCCGGTCTATACCGCCGCCGACCTCGAAGAGATCGAATGGCGCGACAGCCTGCCCGGTTTTGCGCCGTTCGTCGGCGGGCCGCGCGCGACCATGTATGCCGGCCGACCCTGGACCGTGCGCCAGTATGCGGGTTTTTCCACGGCCGAGGAATCGAACGCGTTCTACCGGCGGGCGCTCGCGGGCGGGCAGCGTGGTCTCTCGGTCGCCTTCGATCTCGCCACGCACCGTGGCTACGATTCAGACCACCCGCGTGTTGTCGGCGATGTCGGCAAGGCGGGCGTGGCGATCGACAGCGTCGAGGACATGAAGATCCTGTTCGACGGCATCCCGCTCGACGAGATGAGCGTGTCGATGACCATGAACGGTGCCGTCCTGCCCGTGATGGCGAACTACATCGTCGCCGCGGAGGAGCAGGGCGTGCCTGCGGAGAAGCTGTCGGGGACCATCCAGAACGACATCCTCAAGGAGTTCATGGTCCGCAACACCTACATCTATC
>JAYPUG010000070.1:0-7043 GCA_038133965.1 Rhodospirillaceae bacterium
ACGATGTGGTCGCGGTGGACGAGCTGGCCGCCGACCTGATCGGCCGGGTGCGCGGGGGCGGCGGCCCGCATTTCCTCCACGCGCGCACCTACCGCGTGAAGGGACATATCTCGCGCGACCGGATGCTCTACCGCCCCGACGGCGAGACCGAGGAACGCTTCAGGGACGAGCCCATCGGCCGCTGCGCTGCGTGGCTCTCCGCAAACGGGATTGATGAGGCGGAAATCGGGAAGACCCGCGACGCGGCCTATGCGCGGATCGACGCGGCGGTCGAAGCCGCGAAAGCCGCCCCATTCCCCGATGCCGCCTTCGCCTATGCCGACGTGCAGGATTTCGGCCCGCCCGAACCGTGGAAGCAGGAAGGAGGCGCGTCATGACCGAGATGACCTATGCCGATGCCGTCCGCGAGGGGCTGGCCGAGGAAATGCGCCGCGATCCGCTGGTCTGGGCATTGGGAGAGGACCTGTCCACCGCCCATGGCGGCACCAGCGCCAACCAGTACACGGGCCTGATCGACGAGTTCGGGCCGAAACGCATCGTCAACACGCCGATCTCGGAGAACACGATCATGGGCGCTGCTGTCGGCGCAGCCGTTGCGGGCACGCGTCCCGTCGCCGACCTACGGCTGGCCGACTTCGGCATGTGCGCCGTCGACGAGTTGGTGAACCAGGCCGCCAAGATCCGCTACATGTTCGGCGGGCAAGCGCGCGTGCCCCTGGTCGTCCGCCAGGCGATCGGTGTGCGCAAGGGCGGTGCGGCACAGCACTCCCAATCGACCGAGGCCTGGTACGTACACACACCCGGCCTCGTGGTTGTCGCGCCGGGAACGCCCGCAGACGGGCGGGGACTGCTCAAGTCCGCGATCCGGGCCGACGATCCGGTGGTGTTCATGGAGCACAAGGATCTCTGGGGCGCGCCCGGCGAGGTGCCTGACGACGAGGGTGTGGTTCCCATCGGCGAAGCGAAGACCCTGCGCGAAGGCAGTGACCTGACCATCGTTTCCTGGTCGAAGATGGCGGGGATCGTCGCCGATGTGGCGGAAACGCTGGCCACCGACGGCGCTTCCGTCGAGGTCATCGACCTGCGCACCCTGTGGCCGTGGGACAAGGATGCGGTCTATGCATCCGTGCGCAAGACGGGCCGGTTGCTCGTCGCCCAGGAGTCCGTGCAGGTCGGCGGGTTCGCCGCAGAAATTGCCGCCGACGTCACCGAGAATTGCGGTGAAGCGCTGGCAACCCATGTCCGCCGGATCGGCGCACCGCGGATGCCCGTGCCCTATGCCGAGCCTATGGAAAACGAATACCGGGTCACGCCCGAGCGTATCGTCGCGAAGGCGCGCGAGACCCTGGCTGCCTGACACCGACGAACCGAGGAAGACACCTATGAAACTGCTCACTTTCGACGCCGGCGCCGGTGCGCGCCTGGGCCTCGCCACCGACGACGGTATCGTCGATCTGACGGACCGCGCGGGCACCGCGTCCCTGCGCGAACTGATCGCCGCCGGCCGTGTGGATGAGATGGGGCAGTTCGCGGGCGAAGCACCGGATCATGGCCTCGACGACGTGACCTATCTGCCGCCGATCACCGACCCCGCGCACATCTGGTGCGTCGGCGTGAACTACATGGATCATCTGCAGGAAGCGATCGACGCCGGCCTGCCCCGCTCCAAGACCGAACACCCGATGATCTTCGGGCGCTACGCCGACACCTTTGTCGGGCACAACCAGCCGATCCTGAAATCGCCGGTGGTTGAGAAGCTCGACTACGAGTGCGAACTCGCGGTCATCATTGGCAAGGGCGGGCGCTACATCGCCAAGGAGGACGCGCTGTCCCACGTTGCCGGCTATTCCTGCTTCAACGAGGGCAGCGCGCGCGACTGGCAGTACCACACGGCCCAGGTCGTTCCCGGCAAGAACTTCCAGGGCACCGGCGGCTTCGGCCCCTGGATGGTGACCGCCGACGAAATCCCCGACCCGCAGGTGCTCGACATCGCGACCGTGCTCAACGGCGAGACGCTACAGTCCGCGAACACGAAGGACATGATCTTCGACGTGGTGACGATCATCTCCTACGTCTCGCACATTTCGGAGTTGCAGCCGGGCGACGTGATCGCCAGCGGCACCCCGTCGGGTGTCGGCCAGTCGCGCGAGCCGCAGATCTTCATGCAGATCGGCGACACCTGCGAGATCCGCATCGAGAAGGTCGGGACGCTCGTGAACGGGATTGCGGAAGGCTAGTCCGCGCCGGCGCTCCGCCGCTGGAACAGACGCCCGTCGATTAGCGCCAGGCCGGCGGCAATACACGCCATGCCGATCACCTGCTCCGTAGTCAGCACCTCGCCCAGGACAAAGATTCCCAAGGCAAGTGCGCTGACCGGCACAAGGAAGTTCACGAGCAGGATATTCACCGCGCCGGCGGTTGCGAGGATACGGAAGTAAATCAGGTAGGCGATTGCGGTCGAAAGCACGGCCAGCCCGAGCAATCCTCCCCAGGCCGCAAGGCTCGGGTTCGGCAGGCTCCAGGGCTGCTCGAGAATGAATGCGAACGGCATTAGGATGATGGTGGACATCGTCAGCTGGCCGGTCGCGACCATCATCGGTGGCACCGCGTTCTTCGAGAAGCGGCGGCCGTAGATTGCCGAAAGCGCGTACAGAACAGCCGCCCCGACGATCGACAGCTGCGCCAGCAGGTTGGTGCCCAGCCCTTCCAGCACGCCCGGCCCGATCAGGAACACCACGCCCACGATACCAACCAGCACGCCCGCCACCTTGCCGGGCGTCATGCGCTCGTCGCTCGTCCAGAAATGCGCGGCGACAACCGCATAGAGTGGCGTGGTGGCGATAAGGATCGCGGCCAGTCCGCTGGCGATATGGAGCTGCCCCCAGGCGATCAGGAAGAACGGCAGCGCGGAGTTCGCCACGGCCATGACCGCCAGCGCCGTCCATGTGCCGAGGTCTGTCGGCACCGCGATTCCCTTGGCCAGCACGATGGCCCACAGGATCACCGCCGCAACCACGACGCGGAACCAGATCACCACGAAGGGCGGCACCTCGGGCAGGGCGACGGCGTTGAAGAAGAACGTCCCGCCCCAGAGCACGCCTAGAATCACGAGCAGCAGCCACTCGAAGGGCGTCATGCGCAGGCTGGCCGTCGGTCCCGTCACGTCCGTCCCCTTCCCGGCGTCAACCGCCGAGCACATCCTTGATGCGCGCCACCGCGGTGTGCGGCGCGGTGAAGACGGGACGGTTGGGCACGGGCGCGATTTTCTGGGGCACCAACCCCATGGAGAACTGGCCCAGCATCAGGCTGTCGCAATCGGTCATGGTTTCGGCAGTGGCGACGATGATGTCGTCGTGCCCGTCCCGGTCGCCGTCGAGCAGGGTCGGGAATGCGCCCTCGGCGACCTTCGAGGCGATCGTGTACTCGAACCCGTTCGCCTCCGCATACCGCACGACATCGTCGGACAGGCACTTGATGGTGCCCGCTGTGGTGGCGAGCATGCCGAGACGCGGTCCTTCCGCGAACGCCGCTGTAATCATCCCCTCGTAGGAGGTGAGCACGGGCACGGAGATGCCCTCGCGGCCCGCCTCGACCAGCCGCCCGAAGACCGAACCGCAGAAGATGATCCCGTCGACCCCCGTTCCCTCGACATAGCGCAGCAGGTCTGCAAGCCGGTCGTAGGCCGCCTGGGGCATCGGATCGAGAACCGTGAAATCCTCGTTGATGAACTCGTTGTAGAAGGATTCGTCGAGATGACAGACCGGCAGCGCCTCCGGCCACAGCTCGGCAAAGGCGGCGCGAACCGTGGGAAACGCGACTTCGGTGGGCGAAATGACGCCGATACGCGGAGCAGCCATCGGAAAGCCCTTACGCGTCCAGCAACCGCTTGAGCTTGCGCACCGCGGCGTGTGACGAGGTCAGCACCGGCCGGTCCGGCATATCCCTGAACAGCTTCATGGCGCTGGTCATGGAGAACTGGCCAAGCATCAGGCAGTCGCAGTCGGTCATGCGGTCGGCCGCGTCGGCAACCATCCGGTCGTGGGTCTCGAGATCGCCGGCCAGGATGATCGGCCGCGCCGCATCCTCGATATGGTCGGTGATGGTGACGGCCTTGCCGGTCTCCTTCGAGTGGACATCGATGTCCTCGACCAGGCATTTCAGCGATCCCGGCGCGGTGACCAGGATGCCGAGGCGCGAGCCGGTCTCGAACGCCTCCTCGATCATCGCCTCGTGCGATGTCAGGCACGGCACGGCGATGTCCGCACGCGCGGCGCGCACCCAGCGCCCGAACACCGAGCCGGTGAACATCATCCCATCGGCGCCGCATTCGGCGGCGTAGTGCAGCAACTTCGCAACCCGAACGCCGGTCTCTTCCGTCTGGGGCTTGCCGCCCGCGAAATCGAGATAGAGGGATTCGTCCAGAAGGTTGAAGATCTCGGCCTCGGGCCAGAGTTCCTCGAACACCTCGTTTACCGCGACCATGGCGTTGTCCATGGGCGAGACGATTCCGATACGTACGGTCATGTGGGCCCCTCTTCTTGCGCGCGAAATCTATTCAACCAACCCGGCCCGCGAAGCGCCACCAGCGTTTGGTCTCACCATGCGAACACTTGCCCGGCAGGATTGGCAAGTTCCTGCCTCACACGGCAAAATCGCGACCCGCAAACGAGGAAACCCACCATGACGGACATCTACATCGTCGGCATCGGAATGACCCCGCTCGGCAAGTTCCCTGACAAGTCGGTCAAGGAACTGACAAACGCCGCTGTTTCCGAGGCGCTGGCGGACGCAGGCGCGTCCATGGACGATGTCGAGGCCGCCTGGTTCTCCAACACCCGCCAGGGGATGATGGAAGGCCAGAACACGGTGCGCGGCCAGTGCGCGCTGCGTTCCATGGGGTTCGAGAGCATCCCGATCGTCAACGTCGAGAACGCCTGCTGCTCCTCCTCGACCGGTCTCAATCAGGCCTTCGCCTACCTCAAGGCCGGGATGGCGGGAGTCGCGCTGGTCGCCGGGTCGGAGAAGATGTTCTACCCGGAGAAGCGCGAACTCATGTTCCAGGCGTTTCGCGGCGGTTGGGACGTGCACACGCAGGAGGAGACCGAGGCCCGCCTGCTGTCGCTGGGTGAAGGTCTCGCACTGCCGCCCGAGGCCGGCGAGGATTCAGGCCAGCGCTCGGTGTTCATGGACATCTACGCCGCACTCGCGCGTCAGCACATGAAGAATTACGGCACGACCCAGCGCCAGATCGCGGCAGCGGCGTCCAAGAGCCACTTCCACTCGACACTGAACCCGCTCGCCCAGTATCAGAAGGACTTCTCGGTCGATGAGGTGCTGGCCGACCGGCTGATCTCGTGGCCGTTGACCCGCGCCATGTGTGCGCCGCTGTCCGACGGTGCGGCCGCGCTGGTGCTGTGCACCGACGAGACCCTCGACCGGTTCGACAAGTCGCGCGCCGTGAAGGTGCTGGGCACGGCGCTGGTCTCGGGCTCGGAGCGCAAGCCCGACGACTTCGACCATCACATCGGCCATGTCGCGGCCTTGCGCGCCTACGAGCAGGCCGGCGTGTCACCGGGAGACGTGGACGTGGCCGAGGTGCACGACGCATCGGCCTATGCCGAGATCGTGCAGGTCGAGAATATGGGCTTCTGCCCGCGCGGCGAGGGCGGCCCCTTCGCCGAGAGCGGCGAGACCCGGCTGGGCGGAAAGATTCCCGTGAACACCTCGGGCGGGCTGCTCTCCAAAGGCCACCCGATCGGCGCGACGGGCGCGATCCAGATCCACGAGCTGGTCACCCAGCTGCGCGGCGAGGCCGGCAAGCGCCAGGTCGAGGGTGCGCGCATCGCGGCGGCCGAAAACGGCGGCGGCTTCTTCGGGATCGAGGAAGCGGCGACCGTGGTGACGGTGCTGGGGCGGTAGATTCGCCTCTCTTCGTCATGCCCGCGAAGGCGGGCATCCATAACCACATACGCCGGCTAACCGCCCGTGTTCATGGACTCCCACCTTCGCGGGAGTGACGACCAGTGCGTGACTCAAGCGACATTGCTACCTTTCTAACCATGTCCGACGCTGAACGTATTGCCGAACTGGAGACCCGCCTCGCCCACCACGAGCATACGGTGGACGAGCTGTCGGTTGTGGTTGCAGCGCAGGCCGACCAGATCGATGCGCTGCGCGAACGTGTCCGGCGTCTGACCGAGCGGCTGCAGACCGTCGAGGAGGCGGTGCCGCGCACGCCGGGCGACGAGCCACCCCCGCCCCACTACTAGGATTGCCCCCGTGTCTGACGACTGGTTCGTCTATGTGCTGCGCAACGCGTCCGGGATCACCTACACCGGGATCGCCAAGGACGTTGCGGCCCGTCTCGACACGCACAATGAGGGACAAGGCGCAAAGTTCACGCGCGGGCGCGGGCCGTGGACGGTCGTTCACCACGAGGGGCCGCTGGAACATGGCGACGCGCTTCGCCGCGAGGCAGAGATCAAGCGAGACCGGAAGCTGAAGACTGCGCTTGTGGATGCATCCTTCGAGACGGGCCTTCAGCCCTCCTCGGGATGAGGTCCCAGCCCTGTTCTCATGCTGAGGAGCCCGCCGAAGGCGTGGCGTCCCGGAGCATCACGACGTAATCTCCGTTCCAGGGAGACACCACGCCATGCATGACAAGACCTTCCTTCGGACCATGCTCGAATACAACGAGTGGGCGAACGCCGAGACCTACCGCAAGGTCGCGGAGCTTCCGCCCGAGGAGGTCACGAAGAAGCGCAAGACGCTGCTGGAATCGATCTTCGTCAGCCTGCACCACCTGCACAACACCGACCGCATCTGGCTGTCGCACATGCAGGGCAGGTCGCACGACTACGCCAGCCTGCGCGAGGTCCGAATGGCCGATTTCGACGAGCTGCGCGCGGCACGTACCGCGATGGACCGGGAAATCTACGACTACTTCGAATCCCTGTCGGAGGCGGACCTGGACGAGGTCGTCGAGTACGAGCTGATCGGCGGCAACACCGGAAAGCTGACACGCACCATGTGCTTCATGCACA